>JAISRR010000212.1 GCA_031273565.1 Zoogloeaceae bacterium
GGGGGGGTTCGATTACTGAGGGGGGGGCCTCTACCCTCCCCGGTTGCTTGTAGCGGGCGTGGGAAGCTCCCGCCACTTTGGGGAACGTCTTCCCCTTACACCTACACGTGCGCACGCGAGAATTGCCGCATTCTCACAGCGGAGCGTGTCATGCTCGATTCATTCAAAAAATATCTAAACGGTCTGCGAAAGCCCAAGGCGGAGGCGCTGCGGATTGCCGTGCCTACGGCTTACGGGGTCAGGAAGGCGACCTTTGCCAGCATGGCGCGTGGGCTGGAACCCGCGCAAGTGGCGGGGGTGATGGCGTCGGCTTTAACCGGCAATGCCGAGCGCTGGTTTGCGCTTGCCGAAGAAATGGAAGAACGTTACCCGCACTACGCGGCGCAGATTGCGACGCGCAAGCGGGCGTTGGCGGGGCTGCCCTTGCGGGTTGAGGCGGCCTCTACGGAAGAACGCGACATCGACATTGCCGCCTTTGTCGAAGCGAACCTGCCCCCGATCCGCGCCGCGCTGTTCGACATGGGGGACGCCATCGCCAAGGGCATCGCGATAATGGAACTGGAATGGAAGGTCTATCCCGATGGGCGCTGGGGCATTGCCGACGCGACCCGCGTTGACCCGCGCTGGCTGCGCTTCGACGCCGTTGATCTGACGACGCCTTTGCTGGCGTCGGACGTGGCGCCAGAGGGGGAACCGCTGGAAGAGGGGCGCTTTTTTACCCTGACCATGCCGCAAAAATCCGGCTTGCCCATGCGCGGCGGGCTGGCGTGGTGCGCGGTGTGGCCTTTTCTCTTTCAGAATTTCTCGTTGAAAGACTGGGTGACGTTCGTTGAACGCTTTGGCAAGCCGGTACGGCTGGGCGTGTATGACCAAACCGCGTCCGAGGCGGACATCGCGGTGCTGACCGAGGCGGTTGCCTCCATCGGCGAAGACATGGGAGCGGTAATTTCTTCCAACCTGAAGCTGGATTTTCCGCAAGCGGCGGGCGGCACTGGCTCCGGCGCATGGCCTGAATTGCTGAAGTACCTTGATGAGCAGGTCAGCAAGCTCGTGATCGGGCAAACGCTGTCGGCGGATTCGGGCAGCACGGGGCTGGGTAGCGGCGTTGCGGGGCTGCAAGGCGACGTGCGGCGGGATATTTTGCTGGCTGACGCGGCGATGGTGGAAGCGGCGCTGAACCGGGATTTGATTCCGTTACTCACGCGCCTCAATTTTGGCGACGCGCCCTGCCCGAAGGCGGTGCTGGACACGACGCAGGAAGAAGACCTGCAAGCGCGGATGAACGTGGTTAAAACCGCCGTTGAACTGGGCTTTAAGGTATCTACAACGTGGTTTTCGGATACGTTCAAGATTCCGCTGGCAGAGGAAGGCGAAAGCGTGCTGGCCGGCGGGGTTCAGGGTGGCGGGAGCCTCCAGCTCCCCACATCAATGCATCGGGAGCAGGATGCTCCCGCCACTTTGGACGCTGGCCATGCGGCTGCATGGAACGTGGGGCAGGAACTGGACGGGCTGGCGGACGCCGCGCTGGATGACTGGCAACCGCAACTGGATGGCTGCCTGACGCCGGTACTGGAGGCGATTGCCGAGGCGGCGGAAAAGGGCGAGACGGCGGAGCAAGTGCTGGCGCGGCTGCCTTTGTTGCTGGAACAGATGGATAGCAGCGTGCTGGAGGCAAGGCTTGCCAAGGCGATGATGGTGGCGCAGTGCGCCGGGACGGCTTTGCCATGATCAGGCATCAGAGGTCAGGATCAGGGATCAAAGGCGGGGAGGCCGTGCAGGTTTGCAAGGGCGTTTCGGTTTTGATACCTGATCCCTGTTACCTGATCCCTGATCCTGAAACCGGGGGCGCGCGATGAACCTTAACGCCGCCTTCGCCCTCCCCGACAAGGAAGCCGTTGCCGCCGCGCTGGCGCGGCAGTCGGGCGGGGAACAGATTACTTATGACTGGCGCGACCTGTCGCAAGCCATGCATCGCAAAGCCTTTACGGCCTCCCGTCTTGCCAACGCAGATGTCTTGAAAGCCTTGCATGACGGCATCGTGGAAAGCGTGCAGGGCGACCTTACGCGGAATGACTGGATGGATAACGCCCAGGCGATTTTGCAAAAAGCCGGATGGTGGGGCGAGAAGACGGTGCAGGATGAGCTTACCGGCGAGGCGGTGACAACCCGCTTCACGCCTGCGCGCTTGCGGCTGATTTACGAAACCAACATACGAACCGGTTTCGCGGCGGGGGCAAAAGAACGCGCCGACCGCACGAAGAAGTTGCTGCCGTACCTGAAATACGTGCACTACAAATACCCGGACGCCACAAGGGCACGGGCGGATCATGCCGCGCTGGACGGGATGGTGCTGCCCAAGGATCATCCTTTCTGGCAACAAGGCTATCCGCCCAATGGCTGGAACTGCAAATGCATGGCGCTGTCGATTACGGCGCGAGAAGCGGCAAAGGGCAAGGCTCCGCCGGATGACCTGATGCAAACCACGACGTGGGAAAACCCGCGCACGGGCGAAGTCCGGGAAATGCCGAAATACGTCGCGCCGGGCTGGGATAGCGCGCCGGGCGCATCCAGTCAGGTGGCGCAGGTCGCGGACAAGTTGAAAGAATTGCCAGCGCCAATCGGCGCGGCGCTGGCGCAGACGATTGCCAAGGGCGCGCCGGAGGTTACGCGGGAACTGGAAAAGGCTTTCTCCAGTTTCGTCGAGGCGGCGCTGGCGGCAGGCAAGAAACAGGGCAAGACGGCAGTGTATGCCGCCATGACGGCGGACGAATTGGCGCTCTACGCGAATGAAACCGGCAAGACGCCCGCCAGCGCGGCGCTGGTGATGGAAGACCGGTTGATTGCAGGCGCGAAAGCCAGGTGGCACGAGGCGGCGGGCGATGCGCTCTCGGAAGCGGAATGGAAAAGCCTGCCCGGCAGCATGGCGGACAAGGACAAGCGAGAGGCTTATTTCGACACGGTTAAGCAGAACATGGTGTATGCGCTGCCGTCAGGGGATGACCGGACGATAAAGCTTGCCGTAGAGGTGGATTTTGAGACAGGAAGAAAGAAAACCATGACCAACATGACGCGGTCGGCTTTCAAGATTGACGCCAATGTGCTGGAAGACAGGAAACGATATGTTCCTGCAAGTGATTGATAACAGCGGGGTGGACGGCAGTCCCACCATACGGTTTGCAGCTCTGACCCTGGTCTTGTCCGTGCTTATATCCTACCTGGGGCAACCCCTGATTCATGGAAACGATCAGGCCGTCAACGTCATCGTCATGGTGTTCTCGGTTCTTGCG
>JAISRR010000214.1 GCA_031273565.1 Zoogloeaceae bacterium
GCGCGGCGGGCGGCAAGGGCGGCGGATAAGCCTTCATGGACGACAAAATCCGCGCCCTGATTCAAGAAAGCCGTGCCACTCAAAAAACCTTCGACGAGGGCTTTGCTGGTTTCGTCCGCGCGAATGGAAGTGACCTTTGCCAGTAGTTGTTTGTTGGTGGCCTGAATATCGAACGCATAGCGCAGGGTGACGCCCTGCATTCCTGTGCCGTTGGCCGTATTGTTGACCGGAGCGCCGGTCAGGGTGCCCACGCTGGCGTCAATGAGCTTCACTGTATTGCCCACCGCCAGGGGAGAAGCTCTGCCGTCGATGCCCACATTGACGATGCTGTCGGTGATGTCCGCCGTGCCGCCGCTTTCGATGGTGAGCATGGCGCCGCCGTTGGCCAGGGTCGTGGGCAGGTAGAAATTCAGATACTGGAAATTCTTAAGGTTTTTTATGTTGACGGAAGTTTTCAGGTTCAGGGTATTGCCGGAAATGAGATCAGAAGCGAAACTGGAATTGTTGGCTTGGAACCCGCCGTAGAGACCAACGCCGCTGAAGCTGGGCGTGCCCTCAATGGTCACGATGTTGTTGATGGCGGTGCCGGAACTCGTACTACCAAGATATCCAGCGTGGATTTGCGTATTGATAAATGTTCCCCCGCTGATATTGATTGTGTTGCCGTTGGCATCTCCGAGAGAGACACCTCCACCCCAGATCGCCCCAGAATATATCGTGCCGGTATAATCGCCGACGCCGTTCGCGTCTTTTCCGATATAAACGGCGTTGCCAATCGCGTTGCCACCAGAGCCTGTGGCATACCCGCCACGAATGGACTTCTCCCCGCCGGGGCCGGTGCCTACATTGCCTGTGCCTTGCAGGGTGACGCTGTTGCCGCTGACTTCGCCGCTGTTGCCTCGTCCGCCAACCAGCGCCCCCGTTATGGTTCCCGAATTTGTATTTGTAACCGTGACATGGTTGTCCGTGACTTGGGCGCTACCCTGACCAAAGCCGCCCCAAACATAGCTATCCACAGTGCCCGAAGTGTCGATGACCACCCGGTTGCCAGAGACGACCGTGCTGCTGCTGGCATTGGTATCGTTATTGACTCCGCCATAAACACTAAAATAATCACCACTATTATTAACGGGATCACTAGCAGTACTACCGTTGCCGTTGATAGTGACGGTATTGCCCGCGACGTTTGCGCTGGCGTCATTGGTAAACGCGCCGTAAACATTGTCCGTGACGTGACCGCCTGTTCCGATATTGACGATGTTGTCGGATGGGGCTGTATTCGCAGTTGCGCCACCGTCATTGCTGTTGCCGTACACACGATTGGTGACGGTTCCGTTTATGTTTATGGTTTGCTGCGCCAGCGCCGGAGCGACGGAAACCGCCAGCCCCGCTGCCGTCAGCAGGTGGATCAGCTTATGCTTATGGAATTGCCGGGGGGGGTAATGATTGCGTCATTATACGACCAAGGCTTGTAATTCATGGAAATTCCTTTTAAAAAGCAGGGGAAACGCGATTTATACCCCTGCGATATCTGGAATGCAAGCCGGATTTTCCCGCCCGCATCGTGGCACTTTGGTAGGGTGTTTTGGTAGGGCGCGCTCTCCGAGCGCGCCGCATGTTAACGACGGCGCTTTCGGAGAAAGCGCCTTACCTGCGCCACGCATAGCGACGCGTGGCTCCGGTTTTAATCCCAAATCGCCGTCTCCTGATACCATTGCCGTTTTTATGTCACCTTGAACCCTCGCCATGCACACTGACACGCCCGGAACGATTTATCTGAAAAATTACGCGCCCCCCGACTGGCGCATCGAACATGTTGATCTGGACGTGGATTTTCAGGCGGAGCCAGCGGAAACCGTCGCGCTGGTGAGCGCGCGCGTCAATTTTGTCCGCAACAAAACGGCTGACGCGCCGCTCCTGCTCGATGGCGAGACATTGGAAACGCTGGCGGTGGAAGTCGACGACAAAGCGCACCCTTACGAAATCGTCGCTGGAAAACTTACCCTGCACAATCTGCCGGAACGCTTCACCCTGATGACAAGGGTACGTAACCATCCCGACGCCAACACCGCGCTTTCCGGTCTTTACCGTTCCCGCGACGGTTATTTCACCCAGTGCGAGGCGGAAGGTTTTCGCCGCATCACCTGGTTTTTGGATCGCCCCGATGTCATGGCGACCTACCGCGTCACCCTGCACGCCGACCGTGCGCGTTTCCCGGTGTTGCTCGCCAATGGCAATCCGGTCGCGGCGGGGGACGAGGCCGGGGGGCGTCATTTCGCCACCTGGAATGACCCGTTCAAAAAACCCTGCTATCTCTTCGCGCTGGTCGCCGCAAGGCTGGATGTGTTGCGTGACGCCTTCACCACCGCCAGCGGACGCAGCGTGCAACTCGCCATCTACGTGGAGCCGGGCAGGCAGGAGCAGTGCGCCCACGCCATGCTGGCGCTGAAAAAGGCGATGCGCTGGGATGAACAACGCTTCGGCCTGGAATGCGACCTCGACCATTACACCATCGTCGCCGTCAGCGATTTCAACATGGGCGCGATGGAAAACAAGGGACTCAACATCTTCAACACCCGATACGTGCTGGCGCGTCCCGATGTGGCGACGGACGCGGATTTCGAGCATATCGACCGGGTGGTGGCACACGAATATTTTCACAACTGGACAGGCAACCGCGTCACCTGCCGGGACTGGTTCCAGTTATCCCTGAAAGAAGGACTGACCGTATTCCGCGATCAGGAATTCGGCGCGGATGCGCACGACGCGAGCGTCGCCCGCATCCGTGAAGTGCGCACCCTGCGCGCGGTGCAGTTCCCCGAAGACGCCGGCCCCATGGCGCATCCGGTGCGCCCCGATGCCTACATGGAAATCAACAATTTTTATACGGCCACGGTGTACGAAAAAGGCGCGGAAGTCGTCCGCATGATACAAACCCTGATCGGGCGCGATGCCTTTCGCGCCGGGATGGACGAATATTTCAAACGCCACGACGGGCAGGCCGTGACCTGCGACGATTTTGTCGCCGCGATGGCGGCGGCTTCCGGCTTCGATTTCGCGCCCTTCATGCACTGGTATCGACAGCCCGGCACGCCGCAGGTGCGCGCTCAGGGTGAATACGACGCCGCCGCCCGCCATTACACCCTGACCCTGCGACAGGAAAATCCCTGGGCGAAAGCGGTTTTGGGCGAAGCGGCCAAACCGCAACAGATCCCCGTGCGCGCCGCCCTGTTCGCCGCCGACGGGCGTGAATTGCCCGCCAGCGCCCGCACCCTGCTGCTGGGCGACGCCTGCCAGCGTTTTATTTTTGAAGACGTGGATGCGCCGCCCGTGCCTTCCCTGTTGCGGGATTTTTCCGCGCCCGTAGTGCTGGATTTTCCTTGGACGGAAGCCGGGCTTGCCTTGCTGCTGGCCCATGAAAGCGACCCGTTCGCGGCCTGGGAAGCCGGGCAGCGTCTGGCTTCCGATCTCATCCTCGCCGCCAGCAAAGCGATTCAGGCGGGCGCAACGCCGCGCTATTCCGACAGTTTTTTTGCTGCCGCCCGGCGGCTCTTGCAAACCCACGCCGAACGCGGCGCGGCCTTTGTTGCCGAGGCGCTCGCCCTGCCCGGCGAAAGCACGCTGATGGAACGGCAGGAGACCGCCGACCCGGATGCCCTGCACGCCGCCCGCGATGGATTGCGGCGGGCGACAGCAGAAGCATTGGAAAACGAATTCGCCCAATGCTACGCGAGGCTTGCGCCGCAGGATGATTACCGCTTTGAAACAGAAGCCGCCGCCCGCCGTTCCTTACGCAATCTCTGCCTTGGCTACCTGCTGGAACTGGATCGACAGACCTACCGCCAGTTGGCGATGACCCAGTTCAGAACGGCAGACAACATGACCGACCAGTTCGCCGCCCTCGCCGCCCTCGCCAACGTCAAGGATGCCATCTGCGAGGAACGCGAACAGGCGTTGCGTGATTTTTATGAGCACTGGCGACATGAGGCGCTGGTCGTCGACAAATGGCTCACCGTGCAGGCTACGAGCCGCCGTCCGGGCGCCCTGCAGACGGTCGCGGCATTGACCCGTCATCCCGCCTTCGACCGCAACAATCCCAACAAGATTTACGCCCTGCTGCGCGCCTTCGGCGGCAATCTCGTGCATTTTCACGCGGCGGATGGCGCGGGTTATCGTTTTCTGGCGGAAGAAATCAAAACCCTGGACAGCAAAAATCCCCAGGTCGCCGCCCGCCTCGCACGCAGCTTCGACCACTGGAAAAAGTTTGACGCCGAACGCCGGACGCACAGCCGCGCCGTCCTGCAAAACCTGCGCGACCACCCCAGCCTGTCACGGGACGTATTCGAGGTCATCGAGCGACAACTGGGCGATGTTTAAAACCCCGGCAGGGGTGGCGCACGGGCGCTTTGGTAGGGCGCTTTGGTAGGTTTGGTAGGTTTGGTAGGGCGCGCTCTCCGAGCGCGCCGCATGTTAACGATGGCGCTTTCGGAGAAAGCGCCCTACCTAAAGCCGCAGCCTAAAGCCGCAGCCACCAACAGCGGTTTCTTCGATGCCGCTCTACCTGCGGCGCGTCAAGCATCAGGACAAATCCTGGCTTTCCAGATATTCCTCGTAACTTCCCGCGTAATCCAGCAGGGAGCCGTCTGTTTTTACCTCGATAATGCGGGTAGCGAGGCTGGAAACGAATTCCCGGTCGTGCGAGACGAAGAGCAGCGTGCCTTTGTATAAATCCAGGGCGGTGTTCAGGGATTCGATGGATTCCATGTCCAGATGGTTGGTCGGTTCATCCATAATCAACACATTGTTTTTCTGCAACATCAGTTTGCCGAACAACATGCGCCCCTGCTCGCCGCCGGAAATGACATTGACCGGTTTTTTCTGCTCGTCGCCCGAAAACAGCAGCCGCCCCAGGGTGCCGCGAATCAGGGTTTCCAGATCGCCGCCTTCTTCGACATTGGCGCGGGCATACGCAGCAATCCAGTCTGTCAGCGAACTTGCCGTGGCGAATTCGGCGGCGTGGTCTTGCGCGTAGTAACCCGGCCTGGCTTTTTCCGCCCATTTGATGCTGCCGCCCGTCGGCTGCAATTCGCCGGTGAGGAGCTTCAGCAGAGTTGTTTTGCCAACGCCGTTTTCGCCAATCACGGCAATTCTGTCGCCCGCGTTAATGACAAAACTCGCCTTGTTGAAAAACGCCTTGTCCGAATGGGCGTATTGAAAATACAGGTTTTCAATTTCCACGGCCTGCCGGTGCAGTTTTTCCTTGTCGTCGAAGTCAAAGCGTATCCACGGATATTGCCGGGAGGAAGGCTTGATGTCTTCGGGTTTCAGTTTGTCGATCAGTTTCAGGCGGCTGGTGGCCTGTTTGGCCTTGGATTTGTTGGCGGAAAAGCGGCGCACGAATTCCTGCAATTCGCTGATTTTGTCTTTGGCGCGACTGTTCGCCGCCTGCTGGCGGGCGCGCGCCTGACTGGAGGCTTCCATGAAATCATCGTAATTGCCGGGGTAAAGCGTGATCTTGCCGTAATCCAGATCCGCCATGTGGGTGCACACCTGATTCAGAAAATGCCGGTCGTGCGAGATGATGACCATGGTGGATTCGCGCTGGTTCAACACCTCTTCCAGCCAGCGGATGGCGTTGATGTCGAGGTTGTTGGTGGGTTCGTCGAGGAGCAGGATGTCCGGGTTGGCAAAGAGCGCCTGACAGAGCAACACCCGCAATTTCCAACCCGGCGCGACAGCACGCATGGGGCCATCGTGCAATTCGCCGGCGATGCCGACGCCCAGCAGGAGTTCACCCGCCCGTGCTTCCGCCGTATAACCGTCGTATTCGGCAAACCGGTTTTCCAGTTCGGCGGCGTGCATGTAGTCGTCTTCGCTCGCTTCCGGGTTGGCGTAGATGGCGTCCCGCTCGCGCATGGCCGCCCACATCTCCGCGTGCCCCATCATCACCACATCCAGCACCCGCATGTCTTCGTAGGCAAACTGATCCTGGCGCAGGTAGGCCATGCGTTCCTGCGCGTCTTTGGAAACATTGCCCGCCGACGCTTCCAGTTGGCCGCAGAGGATTTTCATGAACGTGGATTTGCCCGCCCCGTTCGCGCCGATCAGACCATAGCGATAGCCTGACCCGAATTTGATATTGACGTTTTCAAACAAGGGCTTGGCCCCGAATTGCATGGTGAGGTTGGCGGCAACGAGCACGGAATTCTCCGAAAAGGGAAAAACTGCGTATTTTAACGGGCTTTTCGGGTCAGAGGACAGAAGACAGAAGACAGAGGACTGACAGGGCAATCGCACAGGCAGATGTCGTCAGTTTTTGAGGAAACGCGTTTTCAATCAGCGGTTGATGAGGTGGCAGTATCGTTTGCGGCGCTTCACGCCCAAAAGTCGAACGCGCCGACCAACGGCGCGAATGCCTCCTGGGAGCGCGGGGCGCCAGCCCCGCTTCATCCGTGAACCCTGCGGGGCTGGCGCCCCGCGCTCCCGGAATTGCAGCCTGAGCGGGTTCAGGTAGGGCGGGTTCAGGTAGGGCGCTTTCTCCGAAAGCGCCGCATGTCAACGAGGGCGGTATCGTAGATCCCGCCCTGCCTGCCGTCATTCCCTTGCAGGGGAATGGCGGTGTTTGCGGCCAAGGCCTCGGAGTCAGTCAAATGTGATTGCCCTGAGAGGACTGAAGACCGTTCAGTAAGGCGCGGCTTCGCCTCCGCAGGGTTTACAACCGGCGCGTTGCGCCGCAAACTGACCGTCTTCTGTCCTCTGTCCCCTGATTCTGGATTACGATGAAAAAAATCATTCCTGTTTTTTTCTGTCTGGCGGCGGCGGGTGCGTTGGCGCAGCAGGATTCCGGGTCTGCGCCCGCCGCCGGGTCCGCGCCCGCCGTGGCAAATGCCGCAGCTTCTGTCTGGCGCACCATCGCCAGCGACAAGGGGCGTTCCATCGAGGTGGATACGGCGAGCCTGCAACGCATGGCGGACAGCAATGTGCAGGCCAGCAGTCGGCTGAATCTGGACAAGGAAATCGTCGATGCCCGCACGGGCGGCAGCTATAAATATGTGCAGACCTGGGTGCGCTACAACTGCGCCCGTCGTTCCGCCGCCACCCTGCGGCGCAGTTTTCTGACCGCGAACGAGGAAGAATTGCGCAGCGATGAAATGAAGGAAGCTGTCTTCATGCCGGTGCGTAGCGGCACGCTGGAAGAAAAAGTGATGCGCGAACTGTGCCGTCCGCCGGGCGCTCAGGGGGCGGCGCAACGCCACATGGAACAGGCGGCGGAGGCTGCCGCTGCTTTGCGCCAGTCCAACGAAACCCTGATCCGCAAGCAACTGGACAGCATCCGCACGGCGGTCGGCAATCCGGCGACGGCGGGAAAACAGGCGACGGTCTACAACCATACGCCGGGCGCGGGCAGCGCCGCGTCGAAACCCGCAAGCGGCGCGGATACCGTCGTCGCGCCACCGACAAGTCCCCTGAACTGGGCCTATAGCGGCCCGGGCGGGCCGGAACACTGGGCTGCGGTCGCGCCGGAAAACCGGCTTTGTTCGGAAGGACGGCGACAAGCGCCCATCGACATCCGCGACAGCATCGCGGTCGATCTGGAACCGCTTGCCTTCGATTACCCGGCGTCGCGCTTCGCCGTGACCGATACCGGGCGCGGCATCGAAGTCGAACTGATCGGCAGCCGCGTCGGACTCATGGGCAAATTTTACGAACTGGAGCGCGTCACCTTTCAACATCCGGCTGAAGAAGCTATCGATGGGCAACGGTTCGTGATGGGCGCGCATCTGGAACACCGCGCCTTCGACGGCGAACGACTGGTGGTCGCGGTGCTGCTGGAAGCGAGGGAAGAAGGGGCGGAAAATCCGTTCATCCAGACCTTGCTGAATTATCTGCCGCTGGAACAAAACCGCGCCGTTATGCCGGAAACGCAAGTCGCCCCCGCGCAGTTATTGCCGGAAGAACAGGGCTATTACACCTTCATGGGTTCCATGACCCGCCCGCCCTGCGATGAGGGCGTAATCTGGGCGGTGTTGCAAACGCCGGTTTCCATTTCCGCCGGACAGGTGGCGGTATTCGCCCGCCTGTATCCACACAACGCCCGCCCGCTGCAACCGGCGCAGGGTCGCGTTATCAAGTCTTCGCGCCAGCGATGAATCAGGGATCAGGTATCAGGTATCAGGTATCAGATGTCAGATGTCAGATGTCAGATGTCAGGGATCAGATTTAATCAGCGAAGGCTTTGCCTTCGTAGGTGTGGGCGCGACGGAACAGGGGGTTTCCTTTCATCAATGCGGCGCGTTAGCGCCGGTAACTTTTTCTGATACCTGATACCTGACATCTGATACCTGACATCTGACATCTGATCCCTGAATATTACGCCCCCAGCGCGAACTGGAGTTCCCGGATGTCGTCCTGGGCTTCGGCCAGCAGGTCGGCGTAACGCGCGCGATCCAGCTCGGCCTGTTGGCTGCCGGTGTGGCTGGAATAACCCAGCCAGGGGCAGTTGTTCTCGGCCAGCAGGCAGGCGTAATAGAGCACGTCGGCCAGCGTGAAGGGGTCGCTGTTGTATCTGTTGTTGTTGTGGGCGTGGATGGCGGAAAGAATGGAATCCGGCAAGCCCAGCACGGCGAGCAGGTTTTCGCCGATGCTGTCCGACCAGCCGGTCAGCAATTCCAGTATGGCTTCGCGGTTGTCGTGATATGCCGGGTAGTCAGCGGCGCGGTAGAGCAGATAAAACACGCCGATGTTGTTCACCATGCCCACCAGCATGGCGTCTTCGCCGTGGATGTCGTGACCGATGCGCCGCGCCAGCACGCGCCCGATGGCGGCGACTTGCAGGGAGTGTTCCCAGGTCAGCCGGGCAATATCTTCAAAGGCGCTGACATTACGCGAATGCAACATCTGCTCCATGGCGACGCCAAGAGATGTGGTGCGCACGGTTTCAAAACCGACACGCTGGATGGCCTGACGGATTTCGGTGACATTCGAGCCGGCAACGTTGTAGACCACGGAATTCGCCAATTGCAACAGCTTGGCGGAAATCAGCGGTTCGACATTGACGACCTGCGTCACCTTGTCGATGGAAACCAGCGGGTCTTTCAGCACATTACGCACGGTCAGACTGACATCCAGACAGGTGGGAAAATTCGTATCCGCCGACAAATCCTGGGCAATGTCTTCCAGAATGTGAAAATGCAGGGCGGCGTTGTTGGCGTTGGGCGCGTTGCTCATAGGCTTGGACTTTCGATTGCGGCGCGTTGGACAGGCAAGCGGGTTTTCAGATTGGCCTGTCTCTGCGGGCATAATGCTTTGGCAATCTGTAATCTATTCCGTTTTCGTTTTCCCGTCATCTCTCTTCTGTACGTCCCAGCCCGCCCAGAAGCGCGGCGACGATTTTCTGCGCCTGTCGCGGCGGCGCTTCGGCACTGACGGGAATTCCGCTGCGGGGTTCGTAGGGTTTGGAAAAGTCGAACCCATCGGCGGCAATCATGTTCTTCCGGCTGGCGCGGTTTTCCCGATAATCCGCTCGGGGCGAAGCCACGGGCGCGCGGATGGCACGCTTTTCTTTTTGCGCCGCCACGCCTTCGCTACCGGCTTCGGGTTCGAAACCGGGCAGGATGATTTGTTCAATTTGCTTTTTGATGAGTTTTTCAATTTCCGCGAGATAGATTTTTTCCGCCGCCGCGACCAGCGAAATGGCCTTGCCCTGACGTCCGGCGCGACCCGTGCGCCCGATGCGATGCACATAGTCTTCCGGCACATGCGGCAGTTCGTAATTGATGACGTAGGGCAGTTCCTCGATGTCCAGCCCGCGCGCGGCCACATCGGTCGCCACCAGCACGGCGACCTGCCCGGTTTTGAAGGCGTCGAGCACCTTGATGCGCTCGTGCTGGCTTTTATCGCCGTGGATGGCGTCCGCCTGAATCCCGGCGCGTTGCAGTTCCCGCGCCAGCCGCGAGCAGCCTTGTTTGGTGCGGGTAAACACGATGCTCTGGCTGATTTCGCCGGATTTCAACAAGCGGATGAGCAGGGCGCGCTTGTCGTGTTCGGCAACCGGGTAGACGCGGTGCAGGATGGTCTCCGAAACCTGATTGCGGCGGGCGACTTCGACCAGGGTCGGCGCTTTCAGCATGGAATCGGCCAGCCGCTTGATGTCGTCGGAAAAGGTGGCGGAAAAGAGCAGGCTTTGCCGCGCTGCGGGCAACATGCCGAGAATTCGCTTGATGTCGGGGATGAACCCCATGTCCAGCATGCGGTCGGCTTCGTCCAGCACCAGAGCTTGCACGGCGTTGAAATGGACGCTCTTTTGTTCAACGTGGTCGAGCAGACGCCCCGGCGTGGCCACCAGAATTTCCACGCCGCGCCTGAGTTCGGCGGTCTGCGGCTTGATGTCTACGCCGCCAAAGGCGCACATGGCGCGCAGCGGCGTGTATTTGCTGTAGGACTTGACGGACTCGAACACCTGCAAGGCAAGTTCCCGCGTCGGCGCGAGAATCAACGCCCGCACCGGATGGCGGGCGGGCGAAGGACTGGAACTGGCGAAGGGCAACATGCGTTGCAGGATGGGCAGCGTGAAGGCGGCGGTCTTGCCCGTGCCGGTCTGCGCGCCGCCCATGATGTCGCGTCCGGCGAGCACCAGCGGAATGGCCTTGACCTGGATCGGCGTGGGCGTCGTATAGCCGGAGTCGACGATGGCGCGCAGCAGTTCGGGTGCGAGACCCAGATCGGCAAAAGCAATGGAGGCGGAAGCTACGGCGTCGCCGTTGGCAGGGTCGGGTGTATGTTCGTTCGGATGTTCGGTCATAAGGCAAAAGATTATACGCGCCCTGTTTGCGGCGGCAGGCGAGAGGGCACGGAGGTCAGGGCTGGACGGGAGCCGCCGGAGTCGTCGGGGCGACGGGGGCGGCAGGCGTGGAAGAAGCGGGTACAGCAGACGCAGGCGTAGCGGCAGGGGTGACGACCACGGCGCGCGCGGCAGGCGGCTGCACCGGCACGGGTACGGAAAATGGCGGCGCGGTCGGCGCGGCGGCGGCGGCGGGCGGCGTGGCGGGTTTGCTGTCTCCACCCTCGCCTGCGGCGTTCTCCGCGCCATCCGTTTCACTGTCTTCCACCGGGGCGGCTTTTTTCTTCTTTCTGGCATCAGATGGGGGCGGCGGAGGCGGCAGGATGGGCGCGATGGTGTCCAGATTGTTTTCCCGCATGTATTCATCCATTTCGCGCCAGCCCTCGAAAACCGACTCTTTGGGCACCCAGGTGTAAATGGCGTAGCAATCTTCGATGGCGCGGCCTGACTGACGGCAACCGCCACCGACCGCCTTGCCTTCGGCATCCAGCCGCGCGGCTTTCTTGGCCGGGTCTTCCAGTCCCAGGCGATTTCCAATCTGGTCACAACCGGCAAGAAACAGGCCCAGACAGATGATTACGAGCGAAAACAATCGGGTCAGCACATTCATGGTTCGCGATTTTCCCACATCCCTGCCGAATAGGGGAAAAAGAGAAGCGCGCCACCCCTGATATAATTTGTTTTTTCGTCATAAGGCGGATCCTGCCATGTCGCTCAAATCGCCTGTACTCATTCTTGTCGCCGCGCTGTCGCTCGGCGTAGCGAACAGCGCGCTGTCCGCGCCCAAGGCGGCTAAGGCTGCGCCCGCCAAAGCTGTCGCTGCCCCGGCAAACCATGAAGTCGAGTTCGTCCACCAGTTGAGCGCCAGTGACGCCGGGCGACTGGCGGTGCTGGTCGAGCGTTTCAACAGCCAGCAGGCGGCGGGCGAACCGCTGGTCCGACTGGCGCGCGCCGAGGCGCAGCGCAAGAAACCCGCGCTGCTGAACCTCGCCACGCCCGGCACAATGGCGAATTTTCTCGCCAACAAATCCGCCTTCAAGCCCGTCTACAAAGTGCTGAAGGAAAACGGCGACGCCCTGTCGGGCAACGATCTTTCCGCCGATTTGCTCGCGGGCGAGAAGCGCGACCGGCTGAACGCCCTGCCGGTGGCCTTTTCCACGCCGGTGCTGTTTTACAACAAACGCCTGTTCCGGCAGGCGGGGCTGAATCCCGACACGCCGCCGAAAACCTGGCGCGAAATGCAGGATGTCGCGGGCGCGCTCATGGATTACGGCATCGCCTGTCCCTACACTTCGTCCTGGCCAACGTGGGTGCATATCGACAACATGAGCGCGGTTTCCGGCGCGCCGGTGGCGGATAGTAAGGGCAGGCTGGGCTTCAACGGTCTGCCTCAGGTCAAACACATCGCCATGCTCGCTTCCTGGCACAAGGCGCGTTACTTCCAGACTTTTGGGCGCGCCAATGAAGCCGACAGTCATTTTTACAGCGGTGAATGCGCGATGCTGACTTCCGATGCCTGGGCGAACAATATCCTGCGCGACGCGCCCGGCGTGGAGCTTGGGGTTGCGCCCCTGCCCTATCACGACGACCTGTTCGGCGCCCGCCCCGGTCACACGCTGGCGGCAGGCGCGGCGTTGTGGGTAGGCGCGGGCTACAAGGCGAAGGATTACAAGGTCGCCGCCCGTTTCATCCGCTTCCTGCTCGCCCCGGACATCCAGATTGAACTCGCCCGCGCCGGCGGCTTCCTGCCCCTGACCGAAACCGCCCGCACGGCGATCCGCAGCGCCCTCCTGAAAGACGAAGAACAGGCGCTCGATGTGGCCTATGCCTCATTGCAAGGCAAGGGCGCGGCGCACCCCCTGCGCGTATCCACCCTCGACCCGGTGCGCCTCATCGTCGACGAGGAACTGGAACAGGTCTGGGCCAACAAAAAACCCGCCAAAGCCGCGCTGGACACGGCGGTCAAGCGGGGCAACTCCGTGCTGTCCGCAAAACCGGCGTTGAAGAAGGTGCTTTCTTTTTGATTCAGGCGTATTCGCCAAACAGGGAAAAACGGGGTTTGTCCCCGTTTTCCGATTTTCGCACAAGGGTGAAGGCAAACTGGAAATTTCCCTCAAGTTTTGCCCGGAATCGTCGTTAGTTCACACAGACATGCGCCATGAAGGAGGCATGTCTGTTGCCGTTACACCGTGTTTTACCTACAACGCGAAGCCGATCCGTATTCCTGACCTTATTGGGATACGGATCCATTTTGGGGAGCAGCATCATGAGCATTACACCCATTCAACCGGGGACTGCATATGCCACCCAGCCTGCGTCTACAAAACAAACCACAGGAACGGAAAAATCAGGGCAGACACAGGCGGTTAATTCCCCTGTCTCTGCGATTGTGGACATCAAAAGCGGTTGGGAATTGATGCTCTCGCGTTTATGGGAAGTCGATGATCCAAACTATGAACCGCCTTATGTGAGCCAATTTGAACGGGATAGTTACCGTGGAAAAGTATATTCATTCCTGAATTATGAGGACAGGAAGCTGGTTTCAGAATTGTACGAATATGCGCGTGACAATGGAATATCTTTTAATAAAGTGGATGATTTTGCTTTTTATCTTTCTAATTATAGAAGCTGTCCTGATGTCAACCCAGGCTATCTTGGTTTCATAGATTATAGCGACAACCCGGGGGAATTCAGGCCGGAGGATGAAAAAATCATTCAAAGACTGCTGACCAGCAAGGCAATCAAGGATACCACCATCGATCATGGCTTTCTGAATCTCATGTTTAATTCGCCGAATAAAACCGCTCACGGCGGCATAGATTTTGAATTCTTGCAGGAAGTGGTGTTTTCGCATTCCGCCTCTGGTTCCGATGGCGCGGCTGACCCGGATGCGGTAGTGCCCTTGCGCCCCTGGCAAATCGTGGAAATGTTC
>JAISRR010000058.1 GCA_031273565.1 Zoogloeaceae bacterium
AGCCATCAGGGAATGGGTGGAGGCGTTTGGCTTGCGCCCCGTGGTGCTGCCCGACCTTGCCGATTCGCTGGATGGTCATCTGGTGGCGGCGGAATTTTCTCCCCTGACCATCGGCGGCGTATCCCGGCTTGAGGTGGCCGCGATGGGTGAATCCATTGCCACGCTGGTCATCGGCAAATCGCTGGACAAGGCGGCGGATATGCTGAAGGCGCGCACTGGCGTGCCGGATTACCGCTTTGGCGGCCTGATGGGGCTGGAAGCTTGCGACGCTTTTACAGAAACGCTGGCGCAAATCTCCGGGCAGCCCGTGCCGACAAAACTGGAACGGCAACGCGATCAGCTTCAGGACGCGATGGTCGACAGCCACTTCATGCTTGGTTTTGCGCGTCTGGCATTGGCGGCGGATCCGGATTTACTCGTCATGCTCGGTCGTTTCGCGCAGGGCATGGGCGCGGAAATCGTTGCCGCAGTTTCTCCGGTGCGCTCGGAGGCGCTGGCGGCGCTGGAGGCCGATATCACAATCGGCGATCTGGAAGACCTGGAAAATCTGGCGCGTCGCCATGAGGCAAAACTTGTCATTGCCAATTCCCACGGCGCCGAGACCGCCCGCCGCCTGAACCTTCCCCTGTTGCGCGCCGGGTTTCCCCAATACGACGTGCTGGGTGGCCATGCCCGCGCCTGGGTGGGCTATCGCGGCTCAAGGCAGACCCTGTTCGACCTCGCCAATCTTTTGCAGGCTCAACACCATGATCCTCATCCCTACCAATCCCTGTACTGGCAAGACGGCCCCCGCGCCCTCGAAGCCAGAGCGACGGCTGCGACTCGTCTGGTCGGCTGACGCCGAAATGAAAGCACCCGTTCTCCTCAAGCTCGCTTTTGCTTCCGATGATCGCCTGCGGGTGAACCAGCACTTCGGTTCGGCGACTGCTTTCGTCCTGTACAGCCTCACGCCCCAGGGCGCTGCCGTGAGCGGTTTTGGCGAATTCCCGGAAGAAGAGATGGATGGCGGCGAAAACAAGTTGCTCGCCAGGGTGGATTTTCTCGCCGGTTGCGACGCGGTGTTCGTGCGCGCAATCGGCGCTTCCGCCATCAAGCAGCTTTTAGCCAGAGGCGTGCAACCGATTCGGGCGGATGAATCTGACCGGATCGAAGATTTGTTGCGGGATGTCGGCGTCGCCATGACAGAAGGCGGCGTGCCGTGGATAGAACGGGCGCTGGCCGCGCGGGCAAAAGCCGATCACCCCGACCGTTTTGCCCGCATGGAAGAAGAAGGCTGGGACGGCTGATGCAACCCCGCGCGCCACGAAACGACACCCTAAGGGACACGATACCCGCCATCCAGGAGGGCAGGGCGGCAGTGCGCCTGAACGCATTGGCCGCCGCCCGCTGTTTTGGTTGGTATCCAAAAATTTGTTCTTTTTCCAACCCGGAGTCTTGCAATGAACACTGAAACCGACCCTATCCTTGAAACGGATTTCATCCGCGAAATGACGCGCCAGATGCGCGCGCTGGACACCTATGGCGCATATAACGGCTGGTCGCCGGAGAAAATCCTCGATCCATTTGTTCTGACCCCGGAAAAAAGGGCGCAAATCCCCCTCATCGGCGACCCGGACGAAACCATCATCGAACGGGTGAAATGTTTCTACAACGCCATTTCCGTGCTCATTGAAAAAGAATGCAATCTGATGGCCGTGCCGCTCGTACACCTGACCCATGAAGGTTTTGGCCGCGCCCTGATTACCGTGGGCAAACTGGTCGTGGTCGACAAAACCCTGCGCGACGTGCATCGCTTTGGCTTTGCCAGTCTCTCCAAAATGAAGGACGAAGCGGACAAGCTTCTTTCCGTGGCGTTGGAGCGCATCGGCGCTTATTCTGAAGTCGCGGGACTGTAAATGACGGAAGAAGAACTCAACGCGCTGGATAAGGAAGTGCGGAAATTAAAACGCATTGCTTCCGAATGGGCGGCGCAACTGCACGATCTGGTGGAAGACCGTCTGCCTGCGGGGTATCTGGAAATTCCCGACATCGCCCAATCCACTTTTGACGCCTGTAAAGCCTGGGCTGAAGCCAAAGCACGGCTGGAAGTCGCGCAAAAGTCCTGAATACAACCCGTTCATCACCTCTTCAAGAAAGGAGTTTTACATGCCCAACATTACCGGACTCACCCTGGGCGGCATAAGCTGGACGCCTGAATTCGTCACCGCCATCAATCAGGACGATTGCATTGGCTGTGGTCGCTGTTACAAGGTTTGCCCCCGCGATGTCCTCGACCTCATTGAAAAAGTCACCGACGACGACGACGAGGGCGACGACGATGGCGACGCCTCCGTTATGACCCTGAAAAACGCCAAAGACTGTATCGGCTGCGGCGCCTGCAACCGGGTCTGCCCCAAAAAATGCTACAGCTACGCCCCTTCCCCGGCGCTTGCCTGAACGGGTTGCAGGAAACGCTTTCCCGATTTTTGAGCAAAGGCGGCTCATACGAGCCGCCCTGATGTCATTCCCAGGCTGTTTTCGTGACGTTCCCGGAATAAATGGGTCGGACGGGATATTTTGTCGCGAAGACGACAAAAGCGGAAAGAACAGGGGGCAAATCAGACAGTGTTGCCTTGGCTTCGTGCAATTTGTTGAATTTATGGTGTTTTATATCTGGCATTGCCCTTGCTACACAGTATCAGACCTGTTTTTGCGAAAACGATGATGGATACTGAATCGACCCTGGATGAAGCCTTGCGGGAGCTTGTTTCCGCCGAAGATTTTCTGGAATACTTCGGCGTGCCCTACGAAGCGAAAGTCGTGCAGGTCAACCGCCTGCACATTCTGCAACGCTTTCACGATTACCTGAACCGTTACGCCAAAGACATGCCGCCGGACGCCGCCGGACGCATCGCCATTTACCGGAAATGGCTGGGACTGGCTTACGAGGATTTCACCCGATCCGACGCCCTGACGGAAAAAGTGTTCGCCGTGTTCCAGAACGCGCCAATGGCGGAAGGGGGCATGTCCTCATTCGTTTCGCTGGACAAGGTATTCCGATGAAACCGCGCTGGCAGATCGACGATGAAGTCCGCGTGATCCGCAACGTGCGGGATGACGGCACTTTTCCCGGCGCGAACATGGGCGATTTGCTCGTGCGGCGCGGCAGCGTCGGCGTTATCCGGGACATCGGTTCTTTTTTGCAGGATCAGGTGATCTATTCCGTGCACTTTTACGCGGAGAATCGCATGGTGGGCTGTCGGGAAGAAGAACTGATCAGCCGCGCCGAAGACTGGACGCCCAGCCGTTTTGAATTCCGCGAAAAAGTACAGAGCCGCATCAGCCTCAGGGTAAAAGACGAGATTCTGGTGCGGGCGGGCGATGCGGGCGAAATCGTCAAGGTCGTGCGTCAGCCGACCGACGACAAGGCCAGCGGCGTTACCTACCATGTTCATTTCGATACCCTGCCCGGTCGGGTGTTGCTGATTCCCGAAACCCTGCTGGAGTGAGCGGAGAACAGAGAACAGAGGACAGTCGGTTTGCGGCGCTTTGCGCCGGGAGTATGGCGCTCCTTCCGCCCCTTCGGGGCGCCTCCCTGAGGAAGGTGGCGGCGAAGCCGACGCTGATATGGACAAGGACAAAATTATGGCAACTGAATTCAAAACGCTGATCAAAGACGGTTTGTGGGATAACAACGTCGTCTTCGCGCAGATGCTGGCGCTCTGTCCGGCGATGGCGGTGACGACCAGCGGCACAAATGGTTTGGGCATGGGGCTGGCGACCACGGCGGTGCTGGTGGTCGCCAATGTGCTGGTCGCCCTGATTCGCAACGTGGTCAGCGTGCAGGTGCGGATTCCCGTCTTCATCGTCCTGATTGCCAGTCTGGTGACGGTGGTGGACATGGCCTTGAACGCCTGGTTGCACGAACTCTACAAGGTGCTGGGGCTGTTCATCGCCCTGATTGTGGTCAATTGCGCCATTCTGGGACGCGCCGAGGCGTTCGCCTCCCGCAACAACCCCTTGTCCGCGCTGGTGGATGGCCTGGCGATGGGGCTTGGGTTTACGCTGGCGCTCACCGCCATCGGCCTGATACGGGAATGCCTGGGGAGCGGCACCCTGTTCGCGCAGGCCTCCCAACTGCTCGGTTCCGGTTTCGCCTTTCTGGAAGTCCGCCTGTATGAAGAAGGCGGCGCGCTCCTGATGATTCTGCCTCCCGGCGCGTTTGCCGTGCTGGGGTTTTTACTGGCGGGCAAACGCCTTCTGGACACTCGCCTGAACGCCCGCCGCGCCGCAGTTAGCGCAACGGCGAACACCTGACGCGCTGACCTTTATCCACGGGAGCCTGCCTCATGCAAATCGGCGTCGCCTATTCCGAACCGGATCAACAAATCTGGCTGAATTTTGAACTCCCGG
Organism: Zoogloeaceae bacterium; assembly: GCA_031273565.1. GTDB lineage: Bacteria > Pseudomonadota > Gammaproteobacteria > Burkholderiales > Rhodocyclaceae > Azovibrio. Next base: position 4,393 of record JAISRR010000058.1, read on the forward strand.
ACGGCGCGACGGTCAGGGAAGCCATCGAGCGTTCCGGCATTCTCAGGCAATTCCCCCACATCGACCTGGACACCCAGAAAGTCGGCGTTTTCGGCAAACTTGCCAAACTCGACGCCTCCCTGAAACCGGGCGACCGGGTGGAAATCTACCGCCCCATCATCGCCGACCCGGAAACCGTGCCGCGCAAGGATAAAGGGGCGGAAGGGGAGCAGGGGGAAGGGTAATCCCGTTGATGAACATCATTGCCATAACCACACAGGAACCCCCCCCATGACCTCAAGTTTCAACGCCATCCTTGATGCCCTCGCCGCTGGCACGGTTGTCCCCTTCATCGGCGATGGGGCGCTTGCCGATGTCACCCACCGGGAGACCGGCGCAAAAATCCCCGCCACCAGCGATGAGCTGATTTACGCCCTCAACAACGGCAAGCCGATGTCCCCCCGGCTGATGTACGAGTTCCCCCGCGCCGCGATGAACATCGAGTTGAAGCGGGGTCGCGCCGTCATCCATCGCGGCCTTGAGGCCATTTACGCCGATCCCGGCTGGCGTCCGGCGGCGCTGCATGAATGGCTCGCCCGCCTGAACCTGCCCTATATCATCGACATCAACCGCGATACCGGCCTGCAAAAACTGTGGGCAGACCGCGCGCACACGCTCATCACCGGCATCGCCCGCATCCGGGGCGGTACGCGTTATAAACTCTACCGTCACGACGGTTCAGGCTACGCCGCCGCCAGCGAGGACGACAACAGCATCGACCCCGCCGCGCCCATTCTCTTCAAACCCTGCGGCACGCCCTGTCCAGAACCCCACTGGATTGCGTCCGACGCCGACTTTGTCGATTACCTTACCGAACTCATGGGCGGCCTCGCCATTCCGCCTTATGTCAAAGCCCGGCGCAAGGGGCTGCGCTACCTCGTCCTCGCCACCCGCCTCAACCGCGATACCACGCGCATGTTGCTCTCGGATTTCATCTATGGCGCGGCCGAACCAGCGGGATGGGCTTTGATTCCCAATGCCAACGCCAAGGAAAAACGTTACTGCGAACGCATCGGTCTGAACCTCCTCGACGCCGACTGGCGCGATCTGGCGGGTCTGAATTGAAAAAAGGGGCGAGCGCCCCTTTGATGCCTGATGACTAAGCAGGCACGCCCAGAATAACGTGGCTGGCCTTGAAAAGCACGGCGGCCGGAGCGCCAGGTTTCAGGGCGAGTTCAAGCACGGCTTCGTTGGTGATGACGGCGTATACCGGCGTGCCGCCGGGGAGTTCAACGACCACTTCGGAATTGACCGCCCCCTTGATGACCTGTTGCACGGTTCCCGCCAGATGGTTGCGGGCGGAGAAGCGGATGTCGGACTGGCCTGTCTGCACGATGACCCAGGGCGCCTTGACATAGGCGCTGGCGGGCTTGCCCGGCGCGAGTCCGAGTTCGGCGACGCTGGCGCTGGTGACAATAGCGATGATTTTATCGCCGCCCGGTGTGGTCAGTTCAACCTGACTGTTGACGGAGCCGGGGGTAACGGCGGTAATGACGCCGGGAAA
>JAISRR010000068.1 GCA_031273565.1 Zoogloeaceae bacterium
GTCGCGGCGTGTGAGCGTGAAAGCGTTACGGGCTACGCCCTCCACGCTTTCACGCTCACACAAAACCTGTAACCTTTGAGGGCAGTTCATAATACAAGGGCGGTTTCTCCGAAACCGCCATCGTTGACATGCGGCGCGCTCGGAGAGCGCGCCCTACCTACCTCCCATTTTCAAAGCGCCTGTGACATTCGTGTGTGCAATTGCCCTGTGTAGCCACCCAAGGCAATTGCATTTGATGTTCAGGTTGCCTCCAGAACCAGCAAACCCGACAAACCGGATCGCGTGGGAGACGTTCGGTGGTTTTGTGTTGGGCGCTCAGGCTGCGATTCCGGGAGCGCGGGGCACCAGCCCCGCATGGTTCATGGATGAAGCGGGGCAGTGAGCCGCCGCGCTCCCAGAAGGCATTCGCGCCGTTGGTCGACGCGTTCGACTTTTTGGCGTGAAGCACCGCAAACGATACTGCCACCTCATCAACCGCTGATTGCCAACGCGTTTCCTCAAAAGCTGACGACATCTGCGTGTGCGATTGCCCTGAACCTGCGGCGCGCTCGGAGCGTACGCCCTACCTGACCCGTTCTATTTTTTCAGGCAGGCGCGCAGCCCTTTCTCGTCCAGATACTGCATAAAATACCCGGTAAAACACTCCGCCTGTTTCCTGCGTGTTTTGGGCAGATTGTTGATGAACGGCGTCACTTCCTTGAAAGACCAGTGGAATTCCTCGTTATCCGCCGCGTGAATGGCTTTTTGCACATTCTGTAGCGGTGTTTTCGGGTCTGCCAGCCAGATGATGAACGCCATGATCGCGTTATCTTTTTTATCCGCGTCAGGGTGAGCCTGCAGCGTTTTGGCGCGGGCAATGGCTTCTTCAGTGCGCCCGATAATCAGGGCGGCTTCGGCGGCGTTGCCCAGTGCGGCGGTCACATCAATCTCATTGCCGAAGCGTTGCACCACCTCATCGTACACGTCGATGGCTTCCGCAATCTTTTCCTTGTCCTCCATGTGGTTCAGCGCCATCGCCTTGTGGAGCAGCGCCCGACCGACCTGCTTTTGCACGGCCGGATCTTTATCTTCGCTGAAACGCTGCACAATTTCGTCATAAGTCGCCACACTGTTATCCATATCCGTGATGAACAGGGAGATGAGAATGGGCTTCAGTTTCTGGCTTGCCGCTTCTGGCGACAGCAAGGACAGGGATTCGGTTTTCCTCGCCTCATCCCAGCAACAGCGCGACCCGGCGTCGGCATCGTCGTCGGCGACAACTTTCTCCGGTTCTTCTACCGGCGCCTGGCTGAGTTCACGCAGGGCATTCAGAATCGAGGCGACGACATCCTCATCAATGTTGCCGTCTTCATCCGGCTGATTGGCGTTCTCCAGCAGATGACGGAGCGCCTGTTCGACGTGCGCCCGAATCGCGGGTTCCCGATCATCGCTGAAATAGTAGTAGAGCTCTTGATAAAGTCCAATTTCGTCCTCCGCATCGCCGTTTTGCTGACGGATCGCCTGCGCCCATTTGAGGAACGCACTGGCAATCAGCTCCCGATTGGCGGGATTCTTGTCCCGCGCAAAGCCTTTAAAGTCAAGCGTCAAAGGAGATTCTTTGGCGCGGACAAAATCATCGCCCATCCTGATGATCACCCTGACAAGTTGCTCACGAATCGCCGGGTCTTCATCCCTGTAGAAAAACTGGTACAGCAGCTCATGGGCGCGCAGTTCTCTTTTTTCATCTTCCCGCTGGCGCGCTGTTTCCGCCCATTTCAGGAGCGCAGCAAAAACCGTCTGCCGCGTGGCCAGATTGTCATCCCAACGGAGCGCTTCACCGAAGGATTCATAGGCCACTGCCTCCAGCGCAAACCTGCCTTGCTTGCCCAATGCCTCGCCCCACTTGAGTATCGCCTTGACCAGCAGTTCCTGAAAGGGCGCCGGATTCGCTGCAAGCGCCTCGTAAAAGCCATCGATCCAATGGTATTGGCGCCCCATAAGAGATATGGTTTTAGCATAAACATCATCGACTTCTTCGGTCTTTCCCTGCTGTTCGAGTATCTCCGCCTTGCTGAGTTGCGCCTTGATGAGTTGCAGCCAAATCAAGGGATTGTTTTCTTCCGCATACTGCTTCAAGTCATACGCGCTACTGTCTTCGTTTGCCGCTTCGCCGCCTTCTGCTTCTTCGTTCTTACGCCTGACGCGCTGATCGATGGCGTCATAAATGGCAAGGGCTTCCGCCTGTTTGCCCTGTTGCTGAAAAATCAGTGCCTTGTTGAACGCTGCCGCCGCGACCACACCCTGGCGCCAGGCGTTGTTGCTGTTCAGGCCAAGCATTTCTTCGTCAATGTAGCGTTGGTCAAATTGATCGCCCAGGCTTTTATGGAGTGCTTCGCGCAACTCCATCATCTCTGCGCTGTAAGGGGGCTTGCTGCCGCGTTCAATGAGTTCGTCGTAGACCGCGAGCGCTTCCGCAAACCGGCCTTGTCGGCTCAAGGCGACACCCTTGTTATTCAGCCCCGCAAACGCCCATTCATCGGGCAACAGTATTTCGTTGCCACCACGCGCTGCCCCGTCATTCCCGGCAAAGCGTCGGTCAAGCTCATCAAACCGGGCAATGGCTTTTGCATATTGGCCTTGCCGGATCAGTTCCGTGCCCTTTTTGAACAGCGACGCGGCAACCCACCGGTTGAGGAGCGGAATCTTGCTGTCGCCTGCGCCAAGAATGCGGTAGACCTGCTCATAAAACACGGCGTCTTTGGTGATGCTTTCGTAGTCATCCGCCGCGTCCTGACATACGCACCAGGCTTGTTTGTCGGGGAAATCGAGCAGGGTTTCGCCATGATCTGCAAACGGCGCAGCCGCTCGCGCGGCAGACATCGCACAGAGCAACATAAACATGACCGCAAATCCGGCAAAGCATGCACCAGCTTTTCTGCATTTGATGACGTTCATTGCCAGACTCCTGATGGCGAAAATTGCTAAATGGGTTGCAAAGGCGCTTGCACGTCACCGCACTGGGCGCGGTGGCGCAGGGCGTGGTCGATCAGCGTCAGCGCCAGCATCGCCTCGGCGACAGGGACGGCGCGGATGCCGACACAGGGATCGTGCCGTCCCGTGGTGACGACTTCCTGCGGCTGACCGGCAAGGTTGATGGAACGGCGCGGCAACCGGATGCTGGACGTGGGCTTGATGGCGAGATGCGCCACAATCTCCTGCCCGGTGGAAATGCCGCCGACAACGCCCCCGGCATGGTTGCTCAAAAACCCTTCCGGCGTCAGTTCGTCGCCGTGCTCGCTGCCTTTTTGCGTGATGCTGGCAAAGCCCGCGCCGATTTCCACGCCCTTGACCGCGTTAATGCCCATCATGGCGTAGGCGATGTCGGCATCCAGACGGTCAAATACCGGCTCACCCCAACCCGGCGGCAGCCCCTGAGCGGTGACGGTGATTTTCGCGCCGATGGAATCGCCGGATTTGCGGAGCGCGTCCATGTAATCTTCCAGTTCCGCGACCTTGCCCGCGTTGGGGGCGAAGAAGGCGTTGGCGTCGATGTCCGCCGCGTTGACGAAAGGAATCTCGATTGCCCCCAGCGCGCTCATCCAGCCCAGAATGCGAACGCCATAGCGTTCCCGCAACCATTTGCGGGCAATCGCCCCCGCCGCCACCCGTGCCGCCGTCTCGCGGGCGCTGGAGCGTCCGCCGCCGCGATAATCGCGAAAACCGTATTTTTGCGTGTAGGCATAATCGGCGTGACCGGGACGAAAAGTCTCGGCAAGATTGCCGTAATCCTTGCTCTGTTGATCCTGATTGCGAATCAGGAGCGCAATCGGCGTGCCGGTCGCGCGCCCCTCGAACACGCCGGAGAGAATCTCCACCGTATCCGGCTCGCGGCGCTGGGTAACGTGGCGGGACGTACCGGGCTTGCGGCGGTCGAGTTCGGACTGAATGTCCGCCGCTGAAATCGCCAGCCCCGGCGGACAACCATCCACCACGCAGCCAATGGCCGCTCCATGCGATTCGCCGAAGGAAGTCACGCGAAACAACGCGCCAAAAGTATTACCGGACATAAATGCAATCTTGAATAAAAATAGAGAAACCCCGGAGCCGCAGATGATACACGCAAGCATTCGGGCGAAAAAGGCTTTCGGGGGCTGCGGCGACCGTGCCCCTACGACCCTGTCCGCCATTGTCCGCACGCTCAGTGTGGCTCCATTCCAGGTTATTGTCATTGCTGAACCACTCCCCCCCGACGGCTACGCCGCCCCCCCCGGAGAGGGAGGAACCCCGAAGGGGCGGAGGAATCAGGAATCAGGAATCAGGAATCAGGGATCAGGGATCAGGGATCAGGAATCAGGAATCAGATTCGGTTAGCGAAGGCGTTGCCTTCGTGGGTATGGGCGCGATTGGACATGGGGTTTGCTTTTACCAATGCGGCGCGTTAGCGACGGTAACTTCTTCTGATCCCTGATCCCTGATCCCTGATCCCTGACCTCTGACCTCTGATCCCGACACGCTTGCATTCGGCGTGAATTGCTGGATAAATGGAGTTTTTCTTCTTGTCCATCCCGCCATGTCTACCCTGCCCGCTTCGCTCCTGCCCGCCATCCGTGACATCGCCGCCCGACTTGCCCGCGCCCGGCGTGTGTTGTTCATTACCGGCGCGGGTGTTTCCGCCGATTCCGGTCTGCCGACTTATCGGGGTTTGGGCGGGTTGTACGAAAACGATCTGACCGAGGAGGGCATTCCCATCGAAGAGGCGCTTTCGGGCGAAATGCTGCGGCGACGACCGGAAATTCCCTGGAAATACATGACACAGATTGAGCAGAATTGCCGTCACGCCGGCCCCAACGCGGCGCATCGCCTGATGGCCCAATGGGAACGCGAACTGCCCTATGTCATGGTGCTGACCCAGAACATCGACGGCTTGCACCGGGCGGCGGGCAGCGAGAATGTGGTGGAAATTCATGGCGACGTGCATCGCCTGAAATGCATGGGCTGCGGTTTTCGCAAGCAAGTAGACAGTCTCGCCGGGCGCACCATGCCGCAGTGCCCCAAGTGCGGCGGCATGATGCGCCCGGAAGTGGTGCTGTTCGGCGAAATGCTGCCGGAAGCGGAACTGGATCGCCTGCTGACGGCGCTGGATGAGGGGTTTGATCTGGTGTTTTCCATCGGCACCACCAGCGTCTTTCCCTACATCGCGCAGCCAGTGGTGCAGGCGGTGCGTGCGGGCATTCCCACGGTGGAGATTAATCCGGGTCGCACGCAGTTGAGCGGGCATGTGACGTATCAACTACCGCTCGGCGCGGCGGCGGCGTTGAGCGCCATCGAGGAAGCCCGGTCAGCTACACCCGCCGACTCGCCAGAATAAGGTAAGGCAGCGCCAGAAAAGGCCAGATGCAGGAAATCCAGCGGGTCAGTCCGTTGAAATTGAGAAAATGCCCCTGCCGCCAGAGCGCGAGCGCGTCCAGGGAATAGGGGTCGATGGGCGCGAGATTGACCAGCATTGCGCCCGCCAGCAGGCAGAGCGCCGCCAGCACCAGCCGGCCCAGAGGCGGCAGCAGCAGCGCGAAGGCGAGAATGATCGCGCCCACGCAGAAGCCTTCGCGCACGCCGGGCGTGAGCCAGGCAAGAAACTGCTCCGGCCCGGCCAGAATCGCGGCGGACAGGCAGCGCACCAAAGCGGCAAGACCAAAAAACAGCGGCACCGCCAGATAGGCCAGCCAGCGACCGCGCGTCATGGCGGCGGCAAACAGACCCACGGCGAGCAGGTTGCACACCACCACGGCGGTCTCGGTCACGTGATAGGTTTCCGGCCTGTAACTCAAGGTCGGCAGCCAGTTCAGGGTCTGGCGCAGGTCGCCGACGCCAAAGAGCAGGGTTTCCGGGGACAGCAGGGTCATGAGCCACAAGCCGAGCAAGGTCAGCCCCAGATCGACATGCGGTCGCGCGGCAATGAGCCGCGCGCGCAAAAATCGCCACCACCGCCACAACATATCTCCCGCCCGGAAGGCAATCAGCGCGCCCAGCAGCGCGCCCAGCGTGTTGCTGCCCAGATCGAGGTTGGAGGAAAAACGGCTGGGCAGCCAGGTTTGCAGACTTTCCATGCCCAGGCTCAAAAGGCCGGACAGCAACACGGCAAGAATGACGCCACTCCAGCGACCCGGCAGGCGACGCAGGGCCAGCGTCAACAGGAATCCTGTCGGCATATAGATGATGAGGTTGGTGACCAGATCGAACACCGTCCAGTAGCGCGGCCATGCCCATTCGAGAAAGGCAAAGGGATCAGCCCCGTTCTGCTGCCAGCCGGAAAGGGGATAGAGGCTGCCATAAATGGTGAGCACGATCCAGACGAGCGCCAGATAACGCGGCAGCAGGTCGAGCGCGCCATCGCTGTCGGGAACGGCGTTCCCGGCGACATCAGAGGGTGAAGGGGAAACTTTGGACATTACGCAACAATCGGGCATCGACGTGAATATTATGCCGCGCCCTCCGTCTTTCAGGGCAATTCGTCGTTTTTCGCGGCCAGCCGCCGGGCGAGCGCGATGAATCCGGCCAGCGGCAGTTGTTCCGGGCGGCTGTCGGGCGCGAGGTTCAGGGCGGTGAGGTCTGCGGTGGAAAACAGGGTTTTCAGATTGTTACGCAGCATTTTGCGACGTTGGGAGAAGGCGGTGGCGACCACTTTTTCCAGACAGGCCATATCGGCGCAAAGTTCGGCGGCGGGTTTGGGCATCAGGCGCACGACAGCGGATTCAACCCTGGGCGCTGGGTCGAAGGATTCCGGCGGCACATCAAACAGCCAGTCCAGATAAAACCGGTATTGCAGCATGACGGAAAGCCGCCCGTAGGCGCTGCCGCCGGGTTCCGCCGTCATGCGTTCCACCACTTCCTTTTGCAGCATGAAATGCATGTCGTGGATGCGTTCAGCGAAACCGGCGAGGTGAAAGAGCAAGGGGGTGGAAATGTTGTAGGGCAGGTTGCCCACAATGCGTAGCCGTTCGCCCAACGCGCCAAAATCAAAAGCCAGCGCGTCACCCGCGTGGAGGGTGAGTTTTTCAGGGTCGTAACGCTGTTTGAGGCGGGCGATCAGGTCACGGTCAATTTCCACGACATGCAGGCGTCCGGCGCGCGCCAGCAGGGGATCGGTGAGCGCCCCCAGACCGGGGCCGATTTCCACCAGCACATCCTGCGGCTGCGGGTTTACGGCCTGAACGATGTGATGGATGACGCCCTGATCGACCAGGAAATTCTGCCCAAACCGCTTGCGCGGGGCGTGCCCCGACTGCGCGGACGGTGAATGCGAAGCGTGTTTTTTTGGTGGCATAATTTGCATTAAGGGGAATTAATTGGCTATTTTTTGTGCACAGTATATTGTATTCAGCAAAAGACGCTCTTGTTCTTCAATATAACTTTTAGCTGATTTTTTGTCGCGATAAACAAGCACACCGTTTTCATACTCCATATATCTGGATGTGTAAGAGAAAGAGAAGATGCCTGTATCTATTTTGGATTCTTTGAAAGTTCCCCGATATGATTTTGCACCTTCGAACTTAATCGTTCCGTGACCATCTATTCTGCCATCTTTGAAGTGCACATCAGCCGCAGCAATAGGGGTTTTGGCTTTACCAACTTTTTTTATAAGCCTGCTCACCGCTTCACTATCCTCACACGGCACCTCACCTCTTTTAAGAGCATTCTCAAACTCGTTTTCATCAAAATACGCCACCAATCCCTCATATGGCCTACCTTCTTTAAATTCACCCATAAACAGGCTTCCGCCGCTACTCACGATGAGACCGTTGCTTGCTTTGCCTGCCTCAAACTTACCTTCGTAATACACGAACTCTTTGCCCTTGCCATATGTTAAGGCACCCTGAAGCAACTTGCCTTTTTTGAATTTGCCAGCGACGATATCGCCATTTCTATACCTGATTATCCCTTCATCATCGTCCGGCAAGCCATTCTTTAGAAACCCCTCATATCTGTCGGCATTTCCACTTTCCCCCCCTCCATTCTCAATGAAATTTTTGTATACATCAAATTCTCTCTCAAAAACGTTCCTATCCAGAGACGAGACAAATTTATCATGCTCAACGAATCTTTTCTCTGCCAATGTTTCCGCCTTTTTCCGTCGGTTTTCCAGAATTTCGCCAAACTCGACTTCATTCACTGTTTGCGTATAATAATAGCCATCCCGATAGTAGTTTGGCAAGTAATAAAACTTTGAATTATTATCTGAAAAAAAGACGCCAAAAAGAAATTTTTTACTCCCTGTTGCATGCGAGAAATCGGCTCTAACAACCCTCCCCCCTACTCTGATCCACTCTATTGAAAAGGCAGCATTATCGTGAAAATTGTCTCCGATATGAAAAGCGCTTCTACCGCTGTCTATACGAAGTACCTCGACTCTTCCCGTTTTCCCGTAAACACCTGTAGTTTTAAATTTGTTTTGCAGCCACGTAGAAGCTGTATTTGGGCTTTGAATGGCACGGGGAGAAATACCATTGTCGTTGATAGAGGCGAAATCGCCCCGCTCATCTTCACTGAATCCAGCAAGCTCCCCTCCTTGTGCACGTCCAATCCTGTTTTTGCCCTTATTTACAGGTTCGACTACAGCCACAAGGCGTGTTCCATTATCTTCCACCAAAGATATTTTCAGCTTTGCTTTTAGCTGAATTTTCATTTTTACATGGTTGTTTTTTTGATCATTCGCAGTGTCCATGTAGTTGTAGTGGTTAAAAGCTGTACCCTCTTGTGCTGATTTGAACGATATCGGCACAAGCTGACCCTTGTTGTCCATACTGTCAAAGGTCAAATTTTCCAGTCCCTCAACACCACTTATCGGCAGAACCAAATATAATCCGCTCAATACAAAATAATTCTCGACTCTCTCAGGAAGCTTGAATCTTATTTTCCCATCCGTCGTATGAAAAATCTCAGCCCCTCTGTCTTTCGTAAACTCTTCCGTATGCGATGCAAGCTCATAACTGAAAATGCCAAAATCAAGAAAACCGCCACGCTTTAAAAAATATGTGCTCGTTTCGTGTGTAACACCTTCCTTTCTAATATCTGGTTTGTAGTAACCTAAAACCTTTATTCCTTCCATCATATTTTGTGCGAGTTTTTTATTCGCCTCATCTGATAAAACAGGGAAAAATAGTTCGGTTACATCAATTTCAAATTCTCTCTCCACGTTATTTGAGGAGACAGATAGGCTTGTGCACGAAGACAAACAAAATAACGCAACAAAAACCACAAATATCTGCGGCAAAAGTTTTTTTATTTTCAACATTTCACATTTCCTTTCAAAACTATTCGCTAAATCTGTGATAGCAGGAAATCTGGTTTCATTGCCCCAGTTTACGACAGCTACGTCGCCTGTGATCATCAACCCTGTTTATTCATCCTGTCCCTGTCCCTCACCATACGAGTTGCTTCCTTCACGGCAGCGAACAGGCTGCCGGGATTGGCGTTGCCGCTGCCCGCCAGATCGAGCGCCGTACCGTGATCGACCGAGGTTCTGATGACGGGCAGACCCAGGGTGATGTTGATGCCGTGACCAAAGGTGGCGTATTTCAGGGGTGCGAGACCCTGATCGTGGTACATGGCGAGCACGGCGTCGCCCTGGGCGAGCATGGGCGGGGTAAACAGGGTGTCGGCGGGCAGTGGGCCGATCAGGTTCATGCCTTCGCGACGCAGGGTTTCCAGCGTCGGGGCGATGAGGTCGAGTTCTTCCCGTCCCAGATAGCCGCCTTCCCCGGCGTGGGGGTTCAACCCCGTCACCAGAATGCGTGGGGCGACCAGAGCGTATTTGCCTTGCAACTCCCGGTGCAGGATGTGGAGGATTTCCGTGAGACGTTCCGCAGTGATGGCGGCGGCGACCTCCCGCAACGGCAGGTGGGTCGTGACCAGCGCCACGCGCAGAGTGCCATCGCTATGACCGTGCGGCGTTTCGCCCGCCAGCATCATGACCACTCTGGATGTGCCGGTCATTTCGGCCAGATATTCCGTATGCCCCGTGAAATGCGGGCAGCGCGGAAGACGGGCGTCGTTGATGACGCCCTTGTGCAGCGGCGCGGTGACCATCGCGGCGAATTCGCCGGATTGACAGCCGGACAGGGCGCGGTCGAGCAGCGCCAGCACATAGGCGCTGTTGGCAGGGTCCAGCTTGCCGGGTTGCGAAGGAACGGCGAGCGGCACATGCAAAACATCCAGCACGCCGCGCTGGCGAATATTTTCGGGCACGTAATCCCGTAGTGTGACGTTCAGGCCCGGCAGACGGGCGCGGTCGGCGAGCAGGTCGCGGTCGGCCAGAACGACCGGATGAGCCTCACCCTCAAGCGTAGCCAGCCGCAGGCAGATTTCCGGGCCGATGCCCGCCGGTTCGCCGGAGGTGACGACCAGCCGCCGCACTTATTCTTCTTCCAGCCGGTATTCAACGTAGGTGCGGTCGATCAGTTGCCGCAGCCAGTCCTGATAGGCGTCGTCCATCTTGCGCTCGCGCAGCGCCTGACGGGCGGAGAGACGTTGTTTTTCCTGGCTCATGTCCTGCACGCGGCGGGCTTCCACGCGGATGATGTGAAAACCGAACGGCGACTGCACGACCGGGCTGACTTCGCCATCGACCAGCGCATCCATGGCGCGCTCGAATTCCGGCACGGTATCGCCGGGGTTGATCCAGCCCAGATCGCCGCCGGTCGCGGCGGAACCGTCCTGCGAATAAAGCCGGGCGAGTTCGGCGAAGTCTTCGCCATGTTTCAGACGCTCGCGCAGATCTTCCAGGCGACGCCTTGCGTCGGCTTCGGAGACGATTTCATCGACCCGGATCAGGATGTGGCGGGCATGGGTTTGCTGCACGCCCCCATCATCATCCGGGTTACTGCCGCGCCGCGCGAGGAGTTTCAGGATATGAAACCCGTTGGAGGATTGCAGGAGATCGCCAACTTCATCCGCTTTCAGCCGCTTTGCCGTTTCCGCGAAGACAGCGGGCAGGCTGTCCTGTCCGCGCCAGCCCAGATCGCCGCCTTGCAGGGCGTCGGGCGCGTCGGAGTAGGCCGCCGCCAACTCGGCGAAGTTTTCTCCGTTTTGGGCGCGTTGCAAAATGTCTTCCGCCCTGGCTTTCAGCTTTTGCAACTGGTCGGGACTGGCGGATTCGGGGGCGCGCAGAAGAATGTGCGCGATGCGGAATTCTTCGTGACCGCCACCGGTCTGCACAAGAAAATTGTCGATTTCGGCGTCGGAGATGACGAGGCGGCTATCCACCTCCCGTTCACGCAGGCGGGAAATCAACATTTCGTTGCGGATTTCCTCGCGGAACAGGGCGTAGGTGATGCCGTCCTTTTGCAGGGCAGCGAGAAACTGCTCGCGCGTCATCTTGTTGTTGGCCGCGATACGGCCAATGGTCTGTTCCAGTTGCGTGTCGTCCACCCGCAGACCCAGTTCCTGCGCCGCCTGAATCTGGGCGCGCTCCATAATCATGCGCTCTAGCATCTGCCGTTCCAGCACTTCCGTGGGCGGCAGAGGCGTGCCCTGACGTTGCAGACGACCCATCGCCATCTGCAACTGGCTGCGCAGTTCGGTCAGGGTAATCGCCTCGCTGCCGACAATGGCCACGATGCGGTCGGCTTCCACGACCTGCGGTCGCGCCGCCTGAGCCGGAAAAGTCGCCAGCCACGCGGCAAGACAAAAGAAGAAAGGGGCAATTTTCTGCATGAGATGACTCGTCGAAAAGTTAATCGTCGGAAAGGAGTCCGCCGGAAGAAAGGGTGGGTAATTCGTTGATCTTGCTGTAGCCGGGCACGCTGCGGCGCAACATCTGGATGGGGTTGGAGCCGATCTGACCAAAGTCGTTCAATTCAAGCTGGAAGAACATGCTGGTGTTGGGATCTCCGGCAGTGGTTTCCAGACGTTGCACAACGGCACGGGCGACCCAGCATCCGGCGTTGTATTCCAGCCCGGCGATGCCTTCGACCAGACGGGAGGAATCGAAGGCGTAATTGTAGCGGCCTACCGCGTACCAGCGATTGGAGAGTCGCCATTGTCCGGCAATGTCGATCTGCTCCATGCTTTCGACATTCTGCATGCGCGTACTCCAGTTCACGCCCCGGTTGTAACGATAGGCAATGGAAATGACCTTGCCGTAATCCGGCTGGTAGCGGGCGGCGAGGGTGGCGCGTTCGGTTGTGGCGTGCTTGAAGTTGTATTCCGCCGCCGTATCCACATAGGTATGGGGCGCGACCTGTCCCGACAGGGCGACGAGGAAATCGGAATACTTGTCGTGGTACAGGGTCTCGCCTTGCAGCCCGACTTTGAGATCCCTGAAGTAATAGCGTTGCCCGACCATCGCGCGCGCGCGTTCGCCGCCGGTTTCGGGATCAATCAGACGGGTGGTGAGCGCCGCCGTCAATTGTCTGGCGTTATTGATGCGGTCATAACCGGAAAAACGGTTTTCGCTGAAAATCTGGCCGAAATTGAAATCCGCCAGACCGGAATCGAAGACGGGGTAGCGGCTCTGATCCCGATAGGGAATGTTGAGGTAGTAAAGCCGGGGTTCCAGGGTTTGCGTCCAGCGGTTGCCCAGAAGGGTGGTTTCCCGCTCAAAGGTCATGCCCATGTCCAGACTGAAAATGGGCAGGTTGCGGGAGAGGCTTTCCGGCATGTTGGCGGCGCGCTGATCCAGTTGGTAGCGGCTCATGTGCAGGCCGAATTTGGGCGTGATGTAATAGCCGGGACGGATAAAGGGCAGTGAAACCTGCGGGTAGAACACCGTGCGCTTGCCTTCTTCCAGCGTCGGATGGGTGAAATCGGTGTATTGCCCCTGCGCCTGGAATTCCAGCCCCTTCCATGCCATCGGGTGGACATTGAGGGTCAGTTGCGGTTCCAGAAAATAGGGATGCTCCAGATGGTAATTTTTTTCGTCGCTGGGATTCAATGTCTGGTAGCGCAGCGTGCGCAGGCTGGCGGAAACCCAGTCGCGGCTGTAATCCAACTGGAAATGGCGCGTCAACTGGCGCTGGGAAGTCTGCACCACGCGCGATGACAGGTCAGTGAAATAATTGTCGTCGGAAACGCCATTCCAGTCGAGGTAGGCGGAAAATCCGCCGCCCAGATTCTGCTGGTGTTTCAGCTCATAGGCATAGCGATTGCCGCCGTACTGATTGTCATTGGCGAGATATTCGACACGCGCCTCGGAATTGGCGTAGTGATCCATGTAGCGCACTTCCGCCCCCATTTGCAGGCCGCGCTTCGACATGATGCGCGGCGTGAGGGTGGCGTCGTAATTGGGCGCAATATTCCAGTAATAGGGGATGGACAAATCCAGCCCGGTGCGGGTGGAAGAGGAAAAGGTCGGCGCGAGCACGCCGGATTTGCGCTGGTTGTTGAGCGAGAAAGAAAGATAGGGTGCATACAGGATGGGCACATCCTTGAAATACACGGTGGCGTTTCTGGAAACGCCTTCATTCCGGTCGTAATCGAGCTTGATGTCGCTGCTTTTGGCGTACCAGTCCTGCCGGGTCTGTTCGTCTGGCGCGCAGGTGGAATAGGTGCCGCCTTTGAGCCGGAACTGGTTTTCGCCCTCGAAATTGATGCGCTTTGCCTGACCATAGCCTGTACTCATGCGCAGGGGCAATTCGGGCAGAGGCGCCGCCAGCATGGGAGATACGTTCTGATCGTTGTTGGAATTTTCCATCATGCGGCTGATCTTGTAGCGCGCTTCTTCAAAATAGCCCACCTGATCGGTCATCTTCAGTTGCAGATAAGGCCCGCTCACCTCCGCGCCTTCCTGCAGCAGACGGACATTGCCGGTCGCCCGCACTTCGTCTTCCAGCGGGTAATAATCCAGTTTGTCGGCGAACAGCAGGCCATCCACTGTACGCAACTCGACATGACCCTCGGCATGACTGACTTCATCCGTCTGGCCGCCCATCTTGTCGGCGGTCAGGAAAGCAGGATGTGACGCTTTTTCCTTCTTCTTCACGACCGCGCTACTGGCGCTGCCATCTTGAACGGCGCTTTGCAACTGCATGCTGGGGCGCAACGCCAGCGGCGCGGTAACGCGCGGGTCGCGGTAAGTATCCAGCGCCAGGGTCGGCATGGCGGGCACCAGCCGGGAGGCATCGGGGAAAAGTTCCGCCATGTCGCTGTGCGCATGGAGAGGCGCTGCCTGAACGACCTGCCCGCCCGCAAACAGACAGGCCAGCGCGATGACGACGGGGCGACGACGGCACACGGTCACAGGCTGGGCATACGCAACGAAGCGAGGGGCGATGGCAAACAAGGCGGCAGACGAATTCAGGATGGAGAACGAATTACAGGCAAAAGCGGAAAGCGCGCGAAAACCCGATGTTAAAATCTCGACATTCTACCCCAAGCCTTCCGGTTCACATGTCCCGCGACCAACAATTGCAAGAATGGGTGTCCCAGCGCGTCGCCCCCCGTTATCCCGGCGAGATCGGCATGGCGTCCGCCTCCGCCGACGCCAGTTTCCGCCGCTATTTTCGTCTCACCCTGCCGAACGGCGACACCCGCATCCTGATGGACGCGCCGCCGGACAAGGAAGACAGCCAGCCCTTCATCAAGGTCGCCAGCCTGCTTGCGGCAGCGGGCATCTGCGCCCCGCGCGTCGAAATCGCCGACCTCGACAATGGTTTTTTGCTGCTCTCCGACCTGGGGCGCGTCAGCTACCTCGCCGCTCTCCAGAGCGAACCCGCGCTCGCCGATACCCTGATGCGCCCGGTGCTGGACGTGCTCGTACGCTGGCAACTCTCCTCCCGCCCCGACACGCTGTCCATCTATGACGAAACGCTATTGCGCCGGGAACTGCAACTGTTCCCGGAATGGTATGTCGGTCGCCACCTGGAACGCGCGCTCACCGCCGGACAACAGACCGCGCTGGAAAACGTTTTTCGCCTGCTGGTCGATTCCGCTCTGGCGCAGCCCAGAGTGTTCGTGCATCGTGATTTCATGCCGCGCAACCTGATGGTGACGGAAAGCGCGGCGACCCTCACGCCCGGGGTGCTGGATTTTCAGGACGCGGTGTACGGCCCCGTCACCTACGATGTCGTCTCCCTCTTTCGCGACGCCTTTATCTCCTGGGAAGAGGAACAGGAACTCGACTGGGTGGTGCGCTACTGGGAGAAAGCGCGCGCCGCCGGACTTCCCGTGCACGCGGATTTCGGTGATTTCTGGCAAACTTACGAATGGATGGGACTGCAACGCCATCTGAAGGTGCTCGGCATCTTCTGCCGTCTGAAATACCGGGACGGCAAGGAAAACTACATCGCCGACCTGCCGCGCTTCGTCGCCTATGCGCGCAAGACAGCAGGCCGCTACAATGCGTTAAAACCCCTGCTGGCCTTGTTCGACGCGCTGGAGGATAAAAGCGTGGAGACAGGACTGACCTTTTAACCTTTTTTCATTCGACCTTATGAGAACCATGATTCTGGCCGCCGGACGTGGCGAGCGCATGCGCCCCCTCTCCGATGTCACGCCCAAACCGCTGCTGCCCATAGGCGGAAAGCCGCTCATCGTCTGGCATCTGGAACGCCTTGCCGCCGCCGGGTTCCGTCATGTCATCATCAATGTTTCCCATCTGGGCGATCAGTTCCTGAAGGTTCTGGGCGACGGCGCTACCTGGAACCTGCACATCGTCTACTCGCCCGAACCGCCCGGCGCGCTGGAGACCGCTGGCGGCATCGCCCGCGTTCTGCCGCTGCTGGGCGAACAACCCTTTCTCGTCATCAACGGCGACATCTTCTGCGACTGGGACCCGGCGCAGGCGCTCACCATGCCCTTTCAGAACAAACAGGCCCATCTGCTGCTGGTCGAAAATCCCCCGCACCACCCGCAAGGCGATTTCAATCTGGGGCGTGACGGCAAGGTCAGCGGAGAAAGCGACGGTCGCAACAACGACCTGACCTTCGCCGGCATTGGCCTCTACACACCCGGCCTGTTCGCCGGTATCGACGCCGACCGCCCCGCCAGACTCGCTCCCCTGCTCCACGCGGCGGCGGCAAAAGGGCTGGTGACGGGCGAACGCTACAGCGGAAAATGGGTCGATGTCGGCACGCCGGAACGCCTTGCCGATCTGGATAGAAGCCTGCGCTGCGCCGGATGAAACGTGTTGCCTACCCTGGCAGGTGAAATTTTGAACAATGGAGCCATGCGCCATGCGTCTGCTGAATTATCTTGAAATTGAAAACTTCAAACGCTTCGGCGCAAGGCAGCGGATTGAACTCGATCATCCCACTGTACTGATAGGCCCCAACAATTGTGGCAAGACCAGCGCAATCCAGGCGTTGGCGTTGTGGGCGCAGGCCGTCAAGACCTGGTACGACGCACGCAAGGATTCTTCCGCCAGGGAGCGAACCGCCACATCCATCAACCGCCTGAGCATTGTCGCCGTTCCCGTTCAGCGCACGCGTTTTTTCTGGCACAACACCCAGGTCAGAACAGGCAACAAGGATATCCCGCTGATTATTACCGTAGGCGTCACCTACAAGGACAAAGTCGTGGCCTTGCCAATGCTTTTTCGCAATCAGGGCGACGAACTGGTGTATTGCCTGCCGCATCCTTCGATCGCGGGCGATCTGGATCTGATGCGTTACGCGGCCTCCCTCAAGGTGGAATTGTTGTATCCGATGTCCGGTCTGGAGACGGAAGAACCTTTGCTGCAACCGGGACGCATTGATGTATTGCTGGGGCAGGGGCAGACAGCGCAAGTATTGCGTAATTTGTGCCTGATGGTTGCCCGGCAGTCAATGGATGATTGGCGGCGCATTACCCATTTGATGCAGCGATTGTTTAACATCGAGTTGCTGACGCCTGCGGAAACCACGCGCGGCAGTATTGAATTGCAATACCGTCAGCCTGATGTCAGGGAAAAGCTGGATGTATCCTCCTCCGGGCGGGGATTCCAGCAAATGTTGCTGATTTTCGCCTACCTCTATTCGCATAAAGGCAGCGTATTGCTGGTAGACGAGCCAGATGCACATCTGGAAATTTTGCGGCAAAAACAAGTGTATGTATTGCTGCGCGATATCGCCAGCGAAAACAAATCTCAGGTTGTGCTGGTCACTCATTCGGAGGTCATTCTTGAGGAAGCGCTGGACAATAACCTGACCCTGCTGCTTGAAGGTCAAGCCGACGATCTGGCCGGAAAACAGGATATTCGCAACAGCCTCAAACATTTTGGTGCTGAACATTATGTGAAAGCCCGCGAGCGGGGTTATGTGCTCTATGTGGAAGGCGGAACCGATGTGGATATATTACGCGCGTTGGCCGAACGCCTGAATCACCCTGTAACGCAATCATGGGATGAGCGCGTCAACTCATTTTATGTTCAGAACAACTATCCAGAGCAGAGCCTGGATGCCGAACTGGAGCGAGTGGAAGGCGGGTTTGGCATAACGCCGCAACAGCATTTCAATGGCCTGCGTAATTTGCTGCCACAGTTGAAAGGCCTGGCAATTCTGGACAACGATGGTCGTGACCGAAAAGAAAGTAACGAGGGCGCGTTGAAAATCAGCTACTGGAAACGTTACGAGGCCGAAAACTATTTCATTGCCCCGGAAGTGCTTAAAAATTTCGTCCGCGCACAACTTCCCAACCCGAAGCAGGATTTATTTGGAGGATTTCAACAGGAAATCGATGCTGTACTGGATGAGTTAATTCTGGACTTTGTATTTGATGGTATTGAAGCGGATTTTCAATTATGGAAACAGGCGGATTCCGGGATTGCCCATGTACTGTGGGAGGCCAAAACGGAACACCGTAAACTCAGCGTGTTTGCGGAAGACTTTTTCCGCAGGCTGGCCGGAAAACTGACGGGACATATGTTGCTCAAGAAAGGCGAATTACATCGACTGGTGCCCTATGTCAATCCACAAACCATTCCGGCGGAAGTGTCTGAAAAACTCGACCTTCTGACCCATCTTTTCAGCACTGCCCTGCCCGCAGAATGACCTTCGACTTCTCCCCCTTCGCCCGCCGCCGCGCCCATCTTTTAAACCGGATCGGCGATGGCGTCGCGCTCATTCCCACCGCGCCGGAGCGTCTGCGTAACCGCGACAATCCGTATCCCTATCGCGCCGATTCCTATTTCTGGCATCTGACCGGCTTTCCCGAACCGGAAGCCGCGCTGGTGCTGGCAGGCGGACGTTCCATTCTGTTTTGTCGGGAAAAGGATGCGCTGCGGGAAATCTGGAACGGTTTTCGCTACGGCCCCGCCGCCGCCGCCCTGAATTTCGGTTTCGATGAAGCCTGGCCCATTGCCAGTCTGGATGAAAAACTGCCGCAATTCATCGCCGACCATCCGACGCTCTGGCACGCCTTCGGGCTGGATGCCGAATGGGACGCCCGCGTCACCCGCGCGCTCAACGCCGTGCGCGCCCAGGCGCGTTCCGGCAAACGCCCGCCCGGCAGTTTTTGCGACTGGCGCGCGCCGCTGGACGCCCTGCGTCTTGTCAAGGATGCGACAGAACAGACCCTCATGCGCCGCGCCGCCGACATTACCTCTGCCGGTCACGCCCGCGCCATGCGCGCCTGCGCCGCAGGCGCGCAAACCGAATACGCGCTGGAAGCCGAACTCGGCCATGAATTCCGCCGCCAGGGCGCGAGCGGTCACGCCTACACCCCCATCGTCGCGGGCGGCAAAAATGCCTGCGTCCTGCATTACGCAGACAACGACCAGCCGCTCGCCGATGGCGCTTTGGTGTTGATTGACGCGGGCTGCGAACTGGAAAGCTACGCCGCCGACATCACCCGCACTTTCCCGGTGAACGGGCGCTTTTCTCCGGCGCAAAAGGATTGCTATGAAATCGTCCTCGCCGCCCAGGCTGCCGCCATCTCCGCCACCCGTCCCGGCATCCGTTTCAATGTGCCGCACGAAGCCGCCGTGCGGGTGCTGACGCAAGGCATGGTCGACCTGGGTCTTATGACCGGGGAAGTGGACGGGCTGATTGAATCCGGCGCCTGCCGACGTTTTTACATGCACAACACCGGTCACTGGCTGGGACTGGATGTGCATGACGTTGGTGATTACAAGGAAGCGGGCAAACCGCAGGAACGCTGGCGGGAACTCGTGCCCGGCATGACCCTGACCTGCGAACCGGGCCTCTACATCCCCGCCGCGCCGGATGTGCCCGCCGCGCTTCATAACATCGGCATTCGCATTGAAGACGACCTGCTCGTCACGCCCGATGGCTGCGAGGTTTACACCCACGCGCCGAAAAGCGTGCGCGAAATCGAGGACATCATGCGCCATGACTGAACGCGAAACCGGCGAGCAAACCGACATCCTCATCCTCGGCGCGGGGTTGGTCGGCCTCACGCTGGCGCTTGCGCTGCGGGATACGCCCTGGCGCGTCACGCTGATCGATCGGCGACCCTTCGCCGCCCAACACGAAGACCCACGCGCGCTGGCGCTGTCGCACGGCGCGCGGCAACTGCTGCAAACGCTGGGCGCGTGGCCGGAAAGTCCGGCGGCGACAGCGATTAAAGGCATTCATGTTTCACAACGCGACGGATTCGGTCGCGCCCTGATGCAGGCCGACGAATACCGCCTGCCTGCCCTGGGCTACGTCATCCGCTACAAACACCTTGCCACCCGCCTGCAAGCGGCAATGCGCCGGTTGCCGCAGGTGGAATGTCTGGACACAACGACGCTGGAGGCTTTGCAAATGCACGCGGATGGCGGCGTCGCCACGCTGACGCGGCAGGGCGAAACCCGACGCGTTCATGCCCGTCTGGTCGTCCACGCCGAAGGTACGCCCAACGATGACCCCACCGTCGAGGTCGCCGATTACCACCAGCACGCTGTCATCTGCGACGTAACGCCGGATTGCCCGCACAACAACCGCGCCTGGGAACGCTTCACCCCCGATGGCCCGCTCGCGCTCCTGCCGCTGGAAGCGGGTTTTTCCGTGGTGTTCACCGTGCCGCCCGCCAGGGCAGACGTTTTGATGGCGATGAACGAGGCAGACTTTCTCGCCGCCCTCTCCCGACAATTCGGCAGTCGTTTCGGCTTCACCGCCGCCGGTCGCCGCGACCGTTTTCCACTCGCGCTGCGCCAACGGCGACAACTTTTTCAGGGGCGTGAAGTCTGGATCGGCAACGCCGCGCAAACCCTGCACCCCGTTTCCGGTCAGGGGTTCAATCTTGGCCTGCGCGACGCCTGGGTGTTGGCGGAAGTCCTCGCGGACAGCGCCGACCTCGCCGCCAACCTGGATACAGAACTCGCCTGCTACGCCGCCCGCCGCCAACTCGACCGCTGCGGCGGCGCGTTATTCACCGACAAAGTAGTGCGCCTTTTCTCCAACAACCTGCCCCCGCTACGCTGGGCGCGCGGTCTGGGTCTCGCCGCGCTGGATTTATTTCCTCCCGCCAAAGATTTCATCGCCCGCCGCATGATTTTTGGCGCACGGGGCTGGTAGGGCGCAAAAGCGAAACGCCGTGCGCCATCTGGCTGACGTGCGTGCGCTTCGTCAGGATCGTGTGGAGGATGTCGGGTTACGCTACGCAACAAAAAAGCCGGGGGGTTCCCGGCTTGCATGGCGCAAAGGTTTTTACGCAGCGAGCTGTGTACGCATCCGCTCTGCCCGTTCTTTGGGGCTGGGATGGGTGGAAAGCCAGGAAGCGCCGCCACCGCCACTGAGCTTGTCCAGTTTTTCCAGCGCCGTGACACAGGCTTTGGGATTGTATTTCAGGGTTTTCATCAGCCCCATGGCGCGGTCATCTGCTTCCCGCTCATTGCTTTGCGAATGTTGCGCCAGAATGACTTTCTCGAACAGCGCGCCCAGTTCGGATTCCGCCAGAGCAGCCGCCTTGCCGCCACTGGCGGATACGGCATCCCTCAGCGCGCTGGTGCGCAGCGCGGCCTGGATGCGGGCCTTGGTGTGTCCGGCCTGAACATGACCGATTTCATGGCCGATTACATAACGGACTTCATCATCGGTAAACTCATCCATCAGGCCGCTATAAAGGCGGATGGTGCCGTTCGCCATGGCAAAGGCATTGATTTCCTCGGTCTGGTAAACCTTGAAATTGAGATCCAGGCCATTGTAATTTTTCAGTCCCTTGGTGAGGGCGATCAGGCGTTTACCGTGGGGCGTTCCGGGGCCGGCAATCTTGTTCTCGGCATCCATCTGCCCCGACATCTGGTCGAAATAACTTTTCAGTTCCTCATCGGAAATTGACTCGGCCTCGGCCAGACTCTTGCCTGCATCCAGTATTTTGCCAAAATCAAGCGCCCAGACCGGGCTGACGGCGCTGATGCCCGAAGCCAGGGCGGAAAACAGGATGAAATTGCGACGATTCATGAAAGATTCTCCTCGTTGAAGATGAGCTTGACATTATAGACGTTCTCCTGAGTTTACGCCTGCCCGCCAGAGGCTTCCGGGAAAGAAATATGCATTTCACCCTGTTTGTTGATGCAGCCTTCCATCACGTTTGTTTGACATAATCCATATAAATATTCTGAAATCGTCAAAGGCAAGGGCTGCCGCAAACACAGGGAGAATGACCGTCTCGCCCTGCAATATGCGATATAATAATAATCGTTGGCGCTACACGAAAAGTAAAACCTGGGGGTAATAGTCATGTTTACGCACAAAATCATTGCCGTGTTCTTTTGCATGAACCTGTTGTTTTATGCCGGTAATTCGTTTGCGCTTGATCTGAAAAAAGAGCGGGGCAATTCTGAAAATGGCTGCACGTCAGGCAGCCCCGTTCAGGGCGAAATAACATGTTTTATTCCCGAAGGGTTTTCTGTTTTGCATGTAGCGACGGGGGATTTTAATCTGGACGCCTACCCTGACAAAATACTGGTGTTGAAACGCAACGATGAAGAAGAAAGCGGGAATTACGATGGAGATTATGAAGCCGCTTATCCAAGGCCGCTTTTGATTCTTGCGGGGCAGGCAGACAAGACCTATAAACTCGTCGCCCGAAACGATAAAACGGTTTATTGTTACCGATGCGGCGGCATGTTGGGCGACCCTTTTACAGGCGTTACCATAGAAAAAGGGTTTTTCTCGATTGAGTTTTACGGCGGTAGCGGTGGCGGCAGGTGGACGCGTATTGTCACCTATCGCTATTCAAAACCCGACAACGCCTGGTTCCTGCACAGAGATGGCGTCGAGGGATTTGACCCATGGACGGGCAAAACGACCCACGAAACCATGTATACCGTCAAAGACTTTGGCAAATTGCCGTTTGAGAAGTTTGATATTTATCGGCGTCATTCCGGGTCTGAATAAGCCGACAACGGTTCTGAACCGGCTTGTATGGCGCGCTCCCGAACCAGAGCGTTGGAGGGAAAGCAGGCTTAGAGTCAATGCCAGCCAGGGTTGCGCCGATCAGGGTCTCTTCAACGCACTTCTCCATCGTCGCAATGGCAAAGTGGTTGTTGATGGTCGAGCACTACAGAGGATAGCGACGAAAATCACGCCCCGGACATGCAATCCAATACCCAATGGCGCTCCGTCGTCCATCCTAAAAAACGCCTCCCACTACTCCCGGTGCGTCCACTACCGTCGAATTCGCCTTCTTTCATAATGTGTTTCAGACCGTCAGCGAGTTGCCTGACTAACGTCTCCCTCAACTGAAAACGCCGGGCAAGTGTATACAGCTCACTCAGAAAGCCATTGAAATTATCCTGATCCTCTTTCCGGAGAGACACAGAGAGGAAAAAGAGCGCCTGCCTCCAGGCGTAAGCCGCATTTTTGACAGCAGCGAGCGCTCCATATACTTCTGGATGGCGCTGAATCCGCTGGAGAATTTTGAACGAATGCTGCAGTGCCTGCAGCGAAAGCGCTGTATACGAATTATCGGGTTTTATCCCGAAGTGTTCCAGCGCCGCCAGGTTGTGCGTCGTGTAAAGCTGAGCCCTCTCAATGCGGACGCCATTTTCTGCGACGCCTGAGCCTTTGCGCATCGTGTCGCGTTCCCTGTGTGCTGCAACAGCCCAGGCAAGGGTTGATTCTCCGCGCGCCTTCGGTGGGCGCGAATTGGCGTGAGTGAGAAAATCAGCGTAATCCAGACCGAAATAGCGCTCGTATAGCGACCCTTGCAACAATTTCCCCGCAATGCGGACTGCGGCATCGAAGACTGGGGCAAATTGCCCCATAAAAATATCCGCAGCAAGTTCTGGCACAAAAGGTCGTCCTTGACCGGCCTCGTCGTACAGCACATTGAGTTCCCGAACCAAGACGTTTGGCAGCACAACACCTGGAAAACTATCTACGGCGCACGCGATGAGTTTATGCGCTGCGGTCAACAAACCGTTTTTTGCCGATGCATCACGCGCAGGGAGCGTCGCCTGTACCCATGGCAACTCGTGGAAACGAACCTGCGACTCCAGATTGAACAGCAACAAGGAGCGCCTTTGACTGAACGCTTTGTAAGTACGCGACAACAGCACGCCCAAGTCTGCATCAAGACAGGTGCGCCCAATCTCCGGCGCAGTGATCTGCGGTGCAAGCTCCGCCAAAGCCTCGGCAGAAGGCACAAGACCCGCCTGAACCAACGCTCCCGGTGTTTTCGCCGCAAATGCACTGCGTACGATTTTTTGCGCTTTCTCTGGCAATTGTGTAGCGATGCGAACGCCTGTTGCCTCCTCCTCTTCCCGGGTAACCGGAATCAGGAAAGGTTCAATAGCAGGCAAGCCCTCGTTCGATTCTGGCAGACGTGCCGCGACCACAGCGGCAATACGCGCATGGCTGGGCGCTTCGACAACGCGTTGTTGCTCTGCACGCAAAGCCAGCAACCGCGCCGACCCCGGTTCACCATGCGCACGCACCAGACAATCCATGGCGTACCGTGCCTTGGCATCACCGGGGTGATTTGGATCGCCCGACAGAATATCCCGCGTCGCCGTCAGTAGAATTTGCAGGCTCTCTTTGGGATTCCTGTATTTTTTGCAGTACGGATGCGCCCCCGCCAAGGCTTCGTACTCGGTCAAAAGTGCTTCCGCGTCCTGCTGCCAGTCTGGCGGAAAATAAACCGCCAACCGGGTATCTTCAGGCGTCACCCCTCTTGTACGCCACCAAAGCTCCACCAAACGATCCGTAAAAGGCAACCACACCCCCAAGGCTTCCCGTTGCGCCTCAATGGCGGGCTTCGCACGACCTGCGCTCAGCTTTTCTTTGACCTGCAAAGCGCTGCGCCGAAAAACGAGATCCTGGCTTGCCTGTGGCTTGGACAGCACTTTCGGCGCAAAACGGAGCTTTCCGGCATAAGGCGCGAGTTGCTCAGCCAACGCGGAGGCAACTTCGATATGGCCGTGATGGCGCAGCCAGGCCAGAGTCAGAAGAGCTGCGTCCTCGGGCAGATCCACGCGGTAACGCCGCTCCGCCAACAACTGCATGGCGAATTCCTGCCCCTCATCAGCGAGGAAAAAAGAGAATAACGCCGTGCGAGAGAGGGGCAGTCCAAACTTCTTGAGCAACAGACGCTCATCAAGATCAAGCGAGTGTTCCCCGGTAGCGCACCCCGTCGCAAAACCACCACGCATTACACTTAAGGTGATCCATGCAGGAAACGCTGTTGGAGTGCGCGAACCGATGGCCAACGACCCATCAGTTACGCCAGAGAGAACGTCCATCCATTGGCGCACCCGCTTTTCAGCGCGGGATCGAGCCTCTCCGGCAAGGTCGTGCGACGCCTTCAGAGCGCGCTGCCATTGATGCCAGATATATTGCAAATTAATGTCAGGCACGATGTTTCCTTAATGCAATACAGACAGGCCGACGCGGCAGGTTCCGCCCCTGCGCCCTTCGGGTCCGAGCCCAACGCTCTACTGACTGAGCTACGCGCCGGTATTGGGAAAACTGCACTTTTCTTGTACTGATCTTCGTTCAAACACATGGGGGAGACACGATGCCTTCCTCAACACAATCTGACCGGCGCGGCAGGTTCTGCCCCTGCGCCATTCGGGGTAGGAGCCCGATGTTCTACTGACTGAACTACGCGCCGGTATTGGGAAGGTGCTGTTCCATTATACAAAGCAAACTGCACCAATGGTCACCGACTGTACCATTTCTGACACGCCGGGTTATATCTCTCAGAACCTGTTCACGATTTTTTAAGTACGAGCGCCAGAAAGGCCAGATGGATAAATTGCAGGCTGGTGTTGAGTTTTCGTTCGCAGTTCTTCCAGAGTCTCCTGTTCTTCTCCAGCCAGGCAAAGCTGCGCTCGACAATCCAGCGTTTGGGCATGACCTTGAAGGTGTGCAGTTCGCTGCGTTTGGCAATCTGCACCGTGACCCGCTTGTTGCGCTCCAATGCCTCCAGCGCACCCTTCCTGTCTATCACTTCGGCGGTCGTTACCGCAATGGCATGTGGCAGTCCCTGCGTGTCTACCGCAATGTGGCGTTTGATGCCCGAAACCTTCTTGCCCGCGTCGTAACCCTTCTGGCTCGCTGTATCGCTGTTCTTCACGCTCTGCGCATCCACAATCAGGAACGTACTACCGGCGTTGCGCCCCTGTTTCGTACGGGCCGCGCCAACCTGATTTTTTTAATGCCCGCTCCAGCAGAGGCCGATCCCTTCCGTGTCCGGTGCGCTTGCGCGCTTGTTCCAACAGCGGACGTATCTGTTCGAACGGCTCATGACTTGTGTCACTGGGATAGATTTTGGTTCGCATTCCCTGTTATTCCATAAGATTGTGAACAGGTTCTTAAAACCAGTTATGACAAAAAGATTCATGCGATTGCCCTGTCAATGGACATCACCGAACCGCATCGGACAAGAAAAGGCCGGAACCCTTGTATTTACTTGGATTTCCGGCCTTTATCGGACTGCTTTGGATGATGAAATGGTGGCCAGTCGCGGAATCGAACCACGGACACGCGGATTTTCAGTCCGCTGCTCTACCAACTGAGCTAACTGGCCGATGAGACAAGGCGCGCATTATAGGGGCTGCTTTGCTTAAGGTCAAACGCGAATATGCGCTTTGCCGCCGGTCAGCGGTTGCTTGCCGTCAGACCGCCCAGCGCCTCGAACAATGACGGGATGAAGCGGGTGAATTCTCCGGTCATCAGGGCGAATTCGGCATCGAAAATTTCTTCGGCATTGTCGATGCCTTGCTCCACGCTTTCTTTCAATACATCCAGAAATTCCAGTCGCTTGATTTCACTCTTTTCGGTCAGCACGAAAGAAATGCGGTCGTCCCAGGTCAAGGCCAGTCGGGTTGGCAGTTTTCCGGCGGCAAGGTGCGCGCGGATTTCGGCGGCGGCTTCGTCGGCGAGGGGGTGACGCACATAACGCACGGTGGCGCGCGCTTCATCCACCGCTTTCAGTTCGCAATCCCGATCCACCGTAAATCCTGCGGGCGCTTCGCCGCTGGCGAGCCAATCAGCCATCGCGGAACCGGGGGATTTTTGCGTCTGCACCAGGGCGAGCGGCAGTTCGTCCAGACATTGCCGCAGATGTTCGAGCACTTCTTCGGCTTTGGCGAGGCTGGTCGCGTCTATGCCCAGCCAGCCATGTTCGCGGTCGATCCAGACCAGCGTTTTGCGGCGGCAGACAAAGGCGCGCGGCATGAGTTCGTCGCGGATTTGCGCTTTCAAATCCCGGAGCGCCTTGCGGCCCGGCGGATAGCCCTGTTCGGCGGCTATTTTTTCGGCGCGCGTCCGGGTCTCCTGATTGATGACGGTCGCGGGCAGCAGACGGCTTTCTATCGTCAGCGTGAGCAAATACTGGTTGCCCGCAACATGGACGAGTTCATCCATTGCCGCTTCCCGGCGCGGCGGCGTCCAGCCCCGGCTGACGGCTTCCAGATTGCCGCAGGGGTGAAAAACGCCGCGCGAAAGTTGTTCGGAAAGCATAGCCTGCGTGATGTCCCAGGGGGCGGGCAGGCGATAGAGTTGCAGGTTTTTGAACCACATGTTGGTGATGTCCTTTTGGATTACAGGCGTTGAAAAACAAGGTCCCAGACCCCGTGCCCCAGACGCAGGCCACGTTGCTCAAACTTGGTGAGCGGTCGATAGTCCGGTCGGGGCGCGTAGCCGGGGGCGGTGTTTTGCAACAGGGGGGTGGCCAGAAGCGTCTCCAGCATATGCGCGGCGTATTCCTCCCAATCGGTGGCGCAGTGCAGGTAGCCGCCGGGTTTAAGCCGTCTGGCGAGTTGGGCGACGAAAGGCGGTTGGATCAGACGGCGCTTGTGATGCCGTTTCTTGTGCCAGGGGTCGGGGAAAAAAAGGTGAATGCCGTCGAGACTCGCTTCTGGCAGCATGTCACGCACGACTTCTACGGCATCATGCTGAACAATGCGGATATTGGCGAGTTCCTGCTCGGCGATCAGCTTGCACAGGCTGCCGACCCCCGGCGTATGCACTTCCACGCCCAGATAATCGTTTTCGGGGTGGGCAGCGGCGATACGGGCGGTCGTTTCGCCCATGCCGCAGCCGATTTCGAGGATTTTTTTCGTCGCCTTGCGATTAAACAGCGCCTCCAGATCCAGCGGACGCGGCGCGTAAGGCACGCCGATTTTCGGCATCATCGCGTCGAGGTAGCGCGTCTGCGCCGCCGACATGCGCCCCAGACGGCGCACGAAGCTCCTGATGTGCCCGTATTCGCCTCCGGCGTTGCCTGCTTCGGATGCGCCTTCGCTTTCCGCGTGCTCACGCATGTCAGGAACCGATCAGTCCGCCGGTCGGCGAAGAAGGAACCGCGTGATAAAACTTTTTCGCCATGCGTCCGGCGAGGAAGGCTTCGCGTCCGGCTTCAACGGCTTTTTTCATGGCGCTTGCCATCAACACGGGATCTTGCGCGAGCGCGATGGCGCTGTTCATCAGCACGCCATCGCAACCCAATTCCATGGCGACAGCGGCGTCAGAAGCCGTGCCCACGCCCGCGTCGACCAGCACCGGGATTTGCGCGCGTTCGATAATCAGGGAAAGATTCCAGGGATTGACAATGCCCATTCCGGAGCCAATCAGCGAGGCGAGCGGCATGACGGCGACGCAGCCCAATTCCTCCAGCATCTTTGCCTGAATGGGGTCGTCGGCGCAGTAGACCATCACCTGAAAACCCTCTTTGACCAGTGTTTTTGCCGCTTGCAGGGTTTCCGGCATATTCGGGAAAAGATGCTTCGGGTCGCCCAGCACCTCCAGTTTGACCAGCGCGTGTCCGTCCAGCAGTTCGCGCGCCAGCCGCAGGGTGCGCACGGCGTCGTCAGCGGTGTAGCAACCCGCCGTATTGGGCAGGATGGTGTAGCGGGAAGGCGGCAGGGCGTCGAGCAGGTTGGGCTGCTTCGGGTCTTGTCCGATGTTGGTGCGGCGAATCGCCACGGTGACAATTTCCGCGCCGGAAGCGTCGACAGCCCGGCGCGTTTCGTCGAAATCCTTGTATTTGCCGGTGCCGATCAAAAGACGCGCGGTATAGGCGCGTCCCGCGAGGGTGAGTGCTTGCATGAGAAAATCCTGTGAAGACGAGGCTAGCCGCCGCCCACGGCAACCACGATTTCGAGCGTATCGCCCGCAGTGAGCGGCGTTGCCGCATACTGGCCCCTGGGCACGATCTCGCCATTTTTTTCAATCGCGATGCGCTTGCCCGCGTAACCCAGGCATTCCACCAGGGCGGCAAGGTCGGCGCAGGATTCGGGAAACTGACGGCGTTCGCCGTTTAACGTGAGTTCCGGCATGGGCGGGAAAAAGGCGGGAAAGAGGCGCAGTTTACCAAAACACGCGCCGGGGTGTTGGGGAGATCAGGGCAATCGCATTTGACTGACTTCCAGGCCCTGGCCGCAAACACCGTCATTCCCTGCAAGGGAATGACGGCGATCGAAGAAACCGCTGTTGTTGACCTGCGGCGCTTTCGGAGAAAGCGCCCTACCTGAAAGCGCCCTACCTGAACCCGCTCAGGCTGCGATTCCGGGAGGCATTCGCGCCGTTGGACGACGCGTTCGACTTTTTGGCGTGAAGCACCGCAAACGATACTGCCACCTCATCAACCGCTGATTGCCAACGCGTTTCCTCAAATGCTGACGACATCTGCGTGTGCGATTGCCCTGTTGGGGTGATGCACTTGACCGCCGGGCGATGAGAAGCGGGTTTTCTCCGGCGGCGCGGGGCTGGATGACGCTGCGTTCGCTTCTGATGGCCCGATCCGCCAGGGGCGGAGGGAAAACCGGAAATCCCCCTCAAGTTTTGCCCGGAATCGTCGTTGGTTCATACAGGCATGTGCCACGAAGGGAACATGCAGCCGATCCGTATTCCTGGCCCCATCGGAATGAGGATCCATTTTGAGGGAGCAGCATCATGAGTATTATGCCCATCCAACCGGGAACTGCATATTCCACCCTGCCCGCGTCCACAAAACAAACCACAGGAACGGAAAAAACAGGGTAGACGAATACAAACGTATCGGCATCTTCCATCGTGGACATCAAAAGCGGTTGGGAATTGATGCTCTCACGCTTATGGGAAGTCGATGATCCAAACTATGAACCGCCTTATATGAGTCGGTTTGAAAGGTCTGGCTATAACGGCAAGGTTTATGCGTTCATGAATAATAATGATCGACAACTGGTCTCTGAATTGTACGAATATGCGCGTGACAATGGGATTTCATTTGATAAAGTAGATAATTTTGCTTTTTACCTTTCTCATTATCGGGAGACTCAGGATAGTCAGCCCGGTTATCTTGGCGGTGTAAGCAATAAAGGTTACACAGCGGAATTCAAACCGGAAGATGAAAAAATCATTCAAAGACTGTTGACCAGCAAGGCGATCAAGGATACCACCATCGATCATGGTTTTCTGGAGCGCATGTTTAATTTGCCGAATAAAACCAGTCACGGCAGCATAGATTTTGAATTCTTGCAGGAAGTGGTGTTTTCGCATTCCGCCTCTGGTTCCGATGGCGCGGCTGACCCGGATGCGGTAGTGCCCTTGCGCCCCTGGCAAATCGTGGAAATGTTC
>JAISRR010000081.1 GCA_031273565.1 Zoogloeaceae bacterium
CCGTGGACTCTACGGCGCCAATGCCCTGGAAGCCCAGCTTGACCTCGTATACGCCTACTGCCAATATGAATTTGTCCGCCAACACCCGCAACGGAGCCATCTCACCCTCTATCGTGGCGTCAACTGCCTGGAAGAATACGAACGCCTGCACCCCCCCCGGCCTTTTCCCAACGGCGGCGACGCTCCGATCATTTTGCTTTTCAACAACCTGAATTCCTTTACAGGCAACCCCGACCGCGCCGGAGAGTTCGGCGACACCATTCTCGGCGCGGAAGTCCCTGTCGCCAAAATCCTCTTTCACAACCAACTGCTACCCGGCATCCTTCAGGGTGAAGAAGAATTTCTGGTCGTGGGCGGCGTGTATGCCGTGAAAAACGTCCGCGCCTGAGTTCAGCAACGCACACCGGAAGCGCAATTTTCCTTGCGTCGGCATTGCTTCAGGCGCAGCGCACGACGCCAGCCCGCAAAGCGAGCGGCAAAAAATCCCGATCCCCCTATTTGCAAACCGCGTTCGTGGGCGCGTTATTCCGGTCGACCAGGTGTCCCTGAAGCATGGAGAAATAGGGGTCGCAGGCAGGCGCTTCTGCGGCGGTTCTGGCGCCTGTGGGTTTGCTGGCGGCGCGCTCGTCGCCCGCCACCCCGACCGCCACAACCTTGTAGCGGTAATCATGCGACGCTTCCAGCCCGCTATCCACAAAGGCCGTGCCGGAAAAATCTTCCGGGCTGATGAGCGCGTCTTCCTGTCCGGCAATGCCCAGACGATAAACGCGATATGCCGCCGCGTTCTGAACGGGCGACCAGACCAGCATGACCTGATCCGAGCTGACATCAAGCGCCTTGACAGTGGGCGCGGCTTTCAGTTTGGGCAACGCGGCAACCGGCGCTTTTGTTTCCGCAGCGTCCGCCGCGACATCTGCCGATGCCCCCGCGTCGTCGCCCTCTTCATCATCCGCGCCATCAGCCTTCAGCGCCATGAACTGCGCCATGCGCCAGACGGCGGCGATTTGCAAACCTTGCCGGGTCGCGTAATGCCCGGCCATTTTATCGCCGGTATCGTTATAGCCCCACCAATCCCAGCAGCCATTGGGATTGAGCGGCGTGAAGGGCACGGCGATGGCGCTCGTCGCCTGCGGATAGAGCACGACAATATGGTTCTTTTCCGCCCACTCGTTAAAGCCCGCGCCCTTGACAAAATCGAGGTTGATTTTTTCGGCATGTTGCTGACAGCCATGAAAAGCGATATGCAGACGGCAAGTCTCGCCCCGCTTGCAACTTCCGGGCACATAGAGATAACCGGTTTTGGCCATGGAAATCCTGGACGGGGCAATTTCCTCATTATCGCGCAGGATGAAATGGGACTGGTTGAAAGGCAGAATTTCACCCTTCAGCGCGGCGCTGGCGGTGCGCGTCAGCGGCCCGTAGAAAAATTGCAGCGCGGAACCGGCGGCATCATAGACCGTCTTGCCGACCCCGCATGAATTGATGAAATTGCCGCCGGTCGTCGCGCAGGGATTGCATGCGCCGGATGCCTTGCAACTGGCGGAAATCTGGGCGTGCGCCGCAGGCAGTTCATGTTTGTAGAAAATCTGGTGCGCTGGCGTGAAGGCGCGGTAATAGGTCTGCAAGGCGTCACTAACCGGCGTTTTGACGATGCCGTCATTGTAGCCGTGGAAAATCCACACTTTCTGTCGCGCCAGATTGTCCGTAGCGTCAATCAGCCCCTGCGCCGCCCAGCTTTCGGTTGCGCCCTGCATGACCTTCTGATCGGCGTCCGTGATTGGCGTTGCGGGAAAAAGAGGGTCGCCCTGCATGCAGCGCGCGATGGCCTTATCCACCGCCGCGCCGCTCCATGAAGCCTCGCCCGCGCAAAAATAGGGGCCGCCCGCCGTTGTCGCCACGCCCTTGATTTCGGCGGAATGGGCGACGCCCATCTGCACGGCCATGAACGCGCCGGAAGAAATGCCCGACACCGTGGTGGCGCTCAAATCCAGATTCAACCGGGGCAAAAACTCATCGCCCTGCACGCCGCAACTTACGGCCAGAAACCCCAGCAACAACATGATTCGTCGGCACGATTTCATATCACATCCCTTTCTGAAAAACAGTTCTTCCGGCGTCCCGCTACATACCAAGCGATTTAAGCAAATCTTCCTGTTCGTCGCCGCCAGACTCCGCCTCCGACGCGGCATCCGCTTGCGCGGCCGCCCGCCCTGCCTGCTCAAACACATCATCAGGACTGGCGGCGTCTTCCGATGGAGCGGCGTCGCGCAGGCGGATGAATTCCGTCCGGTCAATCGCCAGTTCCAGATAAAAAATATTGTTTTGCGCGGTAAAAAATGTAACCCGACGGGCTTCCGGCTGATCCAGATTGGTATCCACGCTCAGGATGACCTGTTTGTTCAGCGCCAGCATTTTCGGCTGGTTCTGGCTGATGTGGGTTTGAAAGTCACGCGACACCTTGCGGGTGAAATCGCCCACAATCTGGTTCATCAGTTCGCCCATGACGTTGCTCACCTCATCCGAAGTGTAGCTGCTGGCGAGGCCGGATTTGGACATGCCCATATTGAGCATGTAATGCTCATAAAGCTCCATCGCCGCCGGAGCGGAAAAATTGATGACCACCAGCCCGGAGAATCCCCCGTCGAACAGGACAAAACAGCCAATGTCCGGCTTCAGACAGGTTTTGTGGATACGCTGCACCATGCTGGAGTAATGAATCCGGGTTTGTGTCGCCACCGCCAGTACCTTGCTGACCGAATCGCAAAGGCTGAGCAGGATTTCTTCCGTACCATATACGGTTTCCTGTTCGCCTGCGTTTTGTATGCTCATGTTTTGTACCTGAAAGGAAGATGGACAGGTCATTATGTATATCATAGAACGCAGACCTCCGCCCCCTGTGACGTAAAATTCACTTCTTCGCACCCTGTTCGATACGGAGCGCCGCATGTAAACGACGGCGGTTTCTACGATCCCGCCCTACCTAACCCATCCCGCGCCCCTTTCGGCGAGAAAACGAAGCCGTCCTGGGCGCGCGGGGCACCAGCCCCGCCCCATCAATACGAATGCGGAGCTGGTGCTCCGCGCTCCCGGACAACACCGCCGACGCTTCTTCTGATTCCTGAAAGGCAGGATCGTAGAAACCGCCGTTGTTGACCTGCGGCAAAGGTAGGGCGGTTTCTCCGAAACCGCCGTTCGTTAACCTGCGGCGCGCTCGGAGAGCGCGCCCTACCTGAACCCGCCCTACCTGAACCCCCCCAACCAGGACCCCCCCCACCCCCACCCCCCCCCCCCGAAACCCCCCCCC
>JAISRR010000091.1 GCA_031273565.1 Zoogloeaceae bacterium
GCGGCGAAGATCAGAATCGCCGCGAGAAAGAAGAAAACGGTGGTTTTGAAGTCCATGCTTATTTCCTGTCAAAGTCCAGGGCAATCCAGGACGCAAATGCGCACAGAGGCAAACGGAGAAAATCCCGGCCCGGAGCGTCTTTTTTCCAGCGATAGATAACATTGGCATTCATTCATCTTTTACCTTTTCGTAATGTGTCCGTTCCCGCCACTTGCCTTTTACAAGGCGGCGATCCGTTATTTTCAGGCGTGGAGGCGCATTGCCATCGGGATCAAAGACGGCCTCCTCAGTCTGCGACGCCACTTCTTCCGGCGTATTGTTGACAACCGCCCAGGTTGACCATACGTGGTAACAGCAGCCGCCTTTGCTCATGGTATGCAGCCGTTTGCGTTTTGCGTCGACCTCAAAAAAGCCTTGTGTCTCCGCAATCAAATCGCTCATGGGCGCGTTGTATTCAAAACGCCCCAATTTCGGATTGAACAGGAAAATGTCATAGGTTGGCGCGCCGTAGCCGCCAAAATTGCCATTCTGAATACCGAAATCATCGTGACCATCAAAGTTGAAATCACCGACATTGATTGCCCCCTGAGCATCGTAGCGTCTGGCCGCGTTGACCAATGGCTTGTTACTTTCCAAAGAGACATAGATATTTCCCATAATGATTTGCTGCATGGGCGCCGCATCCCCCTTTTTGAACACGAAAACCTGCCCACTCCCTTCCAGCGACCAATCCGTAGCCTTGCGCACGTCTACGAGCCGCAGGATAAAGTCATATTGCCGGGAAATATCGCTGAGACGGTATCCCGGCTCCACGCCGGGCGCGTTCCAGGCGGGAAATTCCGGCAACTCACCAAGCCGCTGGATGCGATATTCGTAAGCCCATTTCAGATCGCCAACTCGACGGTTTTTCAACCAGTTGCGTTGTTCAGCTCGCAGCGCTTCGATGGCTTCATCATCGCTCTGCCGCTTCAGCGCCGCGCCCCAGACGCGCGCAAGGTCTTCATCCAGCGCGGAAAGTTCAGAATCGGCGCATACGGCGCGTTCAACCGCCGTCTTCGCCTGACCGCAATCAAAACTGGCGGCAAACGCCGGGGTACACGCAAGGCCAAGGCAGAGGCCAATGAGCAAACGAAGCAAATCAGACATGCGCCGCCTCTGCGTAGCGGGTGAATTTTTGGTCATGCTTCTCCCCTCACCGATACCTGGCGTCCAGCGCCTTGTCTTCTGAAATCTGTTCTTCATAGCGTTCACCCACCGCCAGCAGCATGTCCTTGGTGTAATACAAATCGCCCCTTTTCTCGCCGTGGTATTCCAGCACCCGCGTTTCCACGATGGCGTCCACCGGGCAGGCTTCTTCGCAGAAGCCGCAGAAGATGCACTTGGTCAGGTCGATGTCGTAGCGCGTGGTGCGGCGGCTGCCGTCTTCGCGCTCGGCCAGGTCTATCGTAATCGCCATCGCCGGGCAGATGGCCTCGCAGAGTTTGCAGGCAATGCAGCGTTCCGTCCCGTCCGGGTAGCGGCGCAGGGCGTGCAGGCCGCGAAAACGAAAACTTTGCGGCGTTTTTTCTTCCGGGTATTGCACAGTGATTTTGCGGGCGAAAAAGTATTTGCCCGTCACCGCCAGACCCTTGAACAACTCCTTCAACAGCAGGCTGTTGAATATTTCCCTGATTTCCTTCACAGCGCCCATAACGTGCCTCACTTCCAGATATTCCAGGGCGACAGCATCCACACGCCCACCACAAAGAGCCAGACCACGGTCAGCGGGATAAACACCTTCCAGCCCAGACGCATGATGTGGTCGTAACGGTAACGGGGAAAGGTCGCCCGGAACCAGAGGAAAAAGAACAGCATGCAACAGGTCTTCGCCAGCAGCCAGACAATGCCGTCGGGCAGAAAGGCCACCGGCGACGACCAGCCGCCCAGAAACAGCAGGCTCGTCAGGGTGGCGACCAGTATCATTTCCGCGTATTCGGCGAGAAAGAACACGGCAAAGGCCATGCCGGAATAATCGACGTGAAACCCGGCGACGATTTCCGATTCGCCTTCCGCCACATCGAACGGCGCGCGATTGGTTTCCGCGACGCCGGAGACAAAATACACCACAAACAGCGGCAGCAGCGGCAGCCAGTTCCACGAGAGAAAATTCAGGCCCATGTCGGCGAAACGGCCTTTTTGCTGTCCAGCCACGATGTCGACGAGGTTCAGGCTGCCGGAGACCATCAGCACCACGACCAGGGCAAAGCCCATCGCGATTTCATAGGAGACAATCTGCGCCGCCGCGCGCATGGAACCCAGAAAAGCGTATTTGGAATTGGAAGCCCATCCCGCCAGCACCACGCCATACACGCCCATTGAGCCGATGGCGAGAATGTAGAGCAGGCTCGCGTCGATGTTCGCCAGCACCAGCGTATCGGAAAACGGCACCACCGCCCACACCGCCAACGCCGGGGCCAGCGAGAGCATGGGCGCGATGATGAAGAGTTTTTTGTTCGCGCCGGAGGGCACGACAATTTCCTTGAACAGGAGCTTCAGCCCGTCCGCGACCGGCTGCAACAAGCCCAAAGGCCCAACGCGATTGGGGCCGATGCGCACCTGCATGTAGCCGATCACCTTGCGTTCGGCATAGGTGAGATAGGCCACGCCCACCATCAGGGGCGCGACAATCAGGATGATTTTGACAAGTGTCCAGACAACAGGCCAGGCCACGCCGAATATGCCGGTTCCGAATTGCACCAGAGTTTCCATCACGCGCGCTCCACAGTAATGGCGCCGAACATTTCGCCCAGCGCGGAGGTTGAGGCGTGACCCGCCGCCACGCGCACGCAGCCTTCCGGCACGGTGGCGTCCAGCGCGGCGGGTAGCGCCGCTTCGCCTGCTGCCTGCCGCAAGCGGACAGCATCACCCGCCTTGAGGCCCAGTTGCGCCAGAGTCGCGGCGGACATGCGCGCCGCAGGCGGCGCGGCGTCGCGGGTCGCCTGCAAGGGCGCGGCGCGGCGAACCAGCGGGTCGGTAAAATAAATCGGCACGTCAGCAACGCGCTCAAGGTTTTGGGTTGTCGGACGCGGCGTGTTTTGCGGCCATTCCACCCGCGCCTCGCGCAACCCGTTATCCAGCCCGACGGCAAACGCTTCGCTTTTCTGTCCTCTGTCTTCTGTCCTCTGTCCTCCGTCCTCTGTCCTCTGAACCCCTGCCGCCTGAAACACTTCCTCGCTGCTTTCAAAATCAAAGCCGGGCAGATTGAGCACATTGCCGAGAACGCGCAGGATTTTCCAGCCGGGACGCGCTTCGCCCGCCGGACGCGCCACGCCGGTGAAATGCTGGATGCGGCCTTCGATATTCACGAAGGTGCCGGAAGTTTCGGTAAAGGGCGTCAGGGGCAGCAGCACATCGGCGTATTCGAGCGCGGGCGCGTGTTTGAAGACGCTGAACATGGCGACCATTTTCGCGGCTTTCAGGGCTTGCAGGGTTGCTCCGGGGCAGGCGCAATCGAGTTCCGGCTCAATGCCCCACAGCAGCCAGGCTTCGCGCGGCGTCTGCGACAACGGGCGGGCATTGGCGCTATCTGTGGCGGTGGCGGCATTGCCGATGCCCAGAAGCTGCCCGCCCACACTGTTGGCGGCTTCGCCCAGAAAACCGAAAACCGCGCCGGTGACTTCGGAGAGTTTCAGGGCGAGCGCGTGTAGTGTGCCCGCGTCCGCCGACTGTCCGGCGACCTGCCCCAAAAAGACCGCTTTGCGCTCATGGGCAAGGAGGCTCTGCGCGATGGCGGCGGTTTCTGGCGTTTCCGCCGCCGCTTCCAACAGCGTCGCCAATCCCGGAACGCCTTCAAGCGTCACGCCCCGTTGCCGGGCGGCGGCTTTCAGCACGGCGGCGAGGCGCGTCGCCAGTTCCGAAGGCTTGACCGCCATCTGAACGTGGAGCGGCAGCAAGGGGTCATCGGCGGTGATGGAAAGGATACTGATTTCGGCCTGATGCTTTTGCGCCGCGTGGCGCAGGCGTTGCGTAATCAGCGGGTGGTCTTTTCGCAAAAACGCGCCGACAATCAACGCCGATTCCAGATGCCGGAGGTCGGCCAGCCGCATTCCCAACCAGGTCGCGCCGGCGCGTTTGCCGTCCGTTGAAAAATCCCGCTGGCGCAGGCGAAAATCCACATTGCCGGAATCCAGCCCCCGCATGAGCCGTTGCAACAGATACAGTTCTTCCACGGTCGACCACGGCGCGGCCAGCGCGGCCAGCGCGTCGCCGCCTGATTGGGCGGCAATATCTTTCAGGCCGTGCGCGACATAATCCAGCGCCGCGTTCCAGGAGACTTCCCGCCATTCGCCGCCCTGCTTCAGCATGGGCCGGGTCAGGCGTTCTTCGGAAGCGAGCGCGGTGTAGGAAAAACGGTCTTTGTCGGTAATCCAGCATTCATTGACCGCGTCATTTTCACGCGGCAATACACGCATGACCTTGTCGTGCTTGACCTGCACCATCAGGTTCGCGCCCAGGGAATCATGCGGACTGATGGAGCGCCGCCGCTCCAGTTCCCAGGAACGGGCGGTATAGCGGAAGGGCTTGGAGGTGAGCGCCCCCACCGGGCAAAGGTCGATCATGTTGCCGGAGAGTTCGGAATCGACGGAACGCCCCATAAAAGTCATGATTTCGGAATGCACGTTGCGGTTTGTCATGCCCAGTTCCATGACGCCTGCGATTTCCTGCCCGAAGCGCACGCAACGGGTGCAGTGAATGCAGCGGCTCATTTCCTGCATCGAAATCAGCGGCCCGATGTTTTTGTGCACCGTGACATGTTTTTCTTCCCGGAACTGGCTCTTCACGCCGCCATAGCCCACGGCCAGATCCTGCAACTGGCACTCGCCGCCCTGGTCGCAGACGGGGCAATCGAGCGGATGATTGATGAGCAGAAATTCCATCACCCCCTTTTGCGCCTGCACCGCAAGCTCGGAATGGGTAAACGCCTTCATGCCGTTGGTCACGGGCGTCGCGCAGGCGGGCAGGGGCTTGGGCGCTTTTTCCACCTGCACCAGACACATGCGGCAGTTGGCGGCGATGGAGAGCTTTTTGTGGTAGCAAAAGTGCGGAATATAAACGCCCATCTGCTGCGCGGCATCCATCACCGTGCTGCCATCAGGCACTTGCGCTTTTTTGCCGTTGAGTTCGATTTCAAGCATATTCAGAGTTCAGAGTTCAGAGGACAGAAGACGGAGGACAGGGGACAGACAGCTTCCGGCGCTTTGCGCCGCGTGTCTGGACAAACATTCGTTTTGAATTACGGACATCTTCGTTCCTTTCCAGCCTTCCTTCGGCCTGTTGGGTTGGGCAAGGAAAACCGGGTGCTACCACGTCAAAGCGTTCGGCGCAGGGGATGGTAAACAGGTTCATGGCGCAATACCAACCATGACCAGGGGAACGGAAGGTACGCCGCGTCCATTGCGGATGACATTATAAAGTTCTCCTTCAAAATAACCGGGACCTGATGACATTTCGGCCTGCAATGATTTCATCGGGAGAATTTCGATGCCCACATCGATTTCGTCGCGCACATAGAAAGCCAGATGCTTGACAAACAGGTCATAGGCAACGAAGGCATATTTGCCAAACTGCACTTCAAGGGCCACCCGCTCCTTGACGAAATCCGTCTGGTTGTAGCTGAAAATGGGTTGCTCTCCCGCATCCTCAATGGTCTTTTTTTGCGCGTCGGCAGGAAGTGTCATGGTACGGCGAATCAGTTTTTCATCCTGCGTCACCCAATAGGATACCCGGCTTTCGCGCCACGCCTGCGCCTCCAGACGTTGCGCGAACATCCGGTTCATCTCAATGGGGCTGAATTTCAGTTCCCCCCGCATTCTGACTTCCTTGCTGACTTTGGTGCGACAGACGCTTGCATCCACATCCGCAATGACGTTTTTAACCTCTTGCCATAGTTTTTTGCGATGCACTATCAGGTATTCCAGTCCGTTCAGATGCGAATAGGTTTTCACGATTTTCATTTTAGGCGTTTCACGATGACGATGATTCGATGATGACATCTTGTAATGACTGCGCCGCCGGATGTTGCGGGAAGGGTCGTGTGGTGAGTGAACGACCGGCTTTTTCGGAGTCATAAACGGGCTGATTCATTGGCCTGCTCTTCAGGAAACCGGACATGCACTGAAGCATTCTTTCGCGGGCGATGGCGCAATATTCGGGCAGCAATTCCGCGCCTACCGCGCGGCGTCCATGCTTGATGCCCGCGATCAGGGATGATCCCACCCCCGCGAAAGGATCCAAGAGCCAGTCTTCGCTACGGCTCATCGACAGGACAAGCCGCTCAACCAATTCGATTGGAAACTGGCAAGGGTGCACGGTTTTTTCCACATGATTGTTTTTTACATTGGGAATCACCCAGACATCTCCAGGGTTTTTCCCCAAAGGATTGCATGAGTATTGTCCTGCCTTCGGCCCCTTGAAATACTTTTTCCCCGGATATTTCTGGGGAACCCGTATGGGGTCGAGATCAAACAGATATTGGTCGGTTTTGGTAAACCAGAGAATTGTTTCATGTCTGCCCGACAACCTGCGCGAGCAGTGCAGTCCATGCTCAAAATGCCAGATGATGCGGTTGCGCAATTTCAGGCCACGCCGGGCAAAGGAGGGATAAAGGGCAATATCCAGCGGCACGATGGCTCCCGAATCAACGAAATTTCCCACCTGCCAGCAAATGCTGCCTTCCGGGCGCAACACGCGAATGCACTCTGCAACCACCACATCCTGCCATTCCAGATACTTGTCCAGCGCGCTTTTCCGCTCATAGGATTTGCCCAGGTTGTAAGGCGGGGAGGTGACGATCAGTTGCATACTTTCGTCCGGCAGACAGGCGAGCAGCTCAAGACAATCGCCTTCGAACAGAACCGCCTGCTCGTGCCTGGAAAAATTTGTGGCAATGCGCGAAATGGTCATGTGCAAAAACCTCGTTTAGAACACAGGGCGGATGCGGCTTGCTCCCCCCTCGCGGGGGAGAGTTGGAGAGAGGGGGGCAGCGGTTCGGCTTGCCCAAACGCCTGTTCCAATGGAACCGTCGCGCCCCCTCTCCCCCGACCCCTCTCCCGCAAGGGGCGAGGGGAGTAAAGTTTGCGGCGCTTTGCGCCGGACAGTACAACCGGCGGAAAAGCATCCGCCCTGCCTTTCTGCGCCTGTTTACCGTTGAGTTCGATTTCGAGCATGGGCTATGGCTTTTCTTGAAAGGATTTTCTGAACGGGAACAGGGTCAGCACGAGAATTCCAAAAACAATCACCGCTATTCCGCCCCATGAAGTCAGCGTGCTTGAGCCGTTACATAACGCAATCGCTCCTTCAGGGTGGCTCCTGTCGTATGCGACTTCCAGCCGTTCAGGTTTGAAACCGTAAGGCGTACTCAAATCACGCGGAATGTGAATAATCTCCTTGGCGTTTTTCAACATGGCATTCGCCTCAGCCCATTCGGGCGCGGCGTTCAATTCACTCTTCGACCAGTACGGAGAAAAGACATACACGCTGCCTTTCTCGTCCTGAAACATGAGCGACATGGAATAGCTTTTATCAACCCTTCCGCCCTTCATATAATATTCGCTATACGGAATGACGGAGACATGGCCGCTGAGGTAAACAGCGGGCGCGCGCGCATCCTTCATGAATATCGCCGCCTTCCCGACGCCATATGCCGCCAGCCCCAGAATGAAAGCAATCCGTAACACCAGATAAAAAATTCTCAGCTTTTCATTTCTTACACGTTCATCGTCTCTTGATGTAGCCATGATTGCCCTCAACTCATCGCAGCGCGTAGGGCGGATGCAATCCGCTCTGCCCTGCCCTGCTCGATTGATGTCACGATAAATAGAAGGGAGCAATTCATTTCAATCTTCCTTCCCGCTCTTTTAAATAACGCAGATGTTCGCAAGTATTGTAATTCTGCTCAACACTGCATTCATTTTGGAAAATAGAAATTGCTTTATCATAAAATACATTGGCTTTGGTGGCATTTCTTCTAACCCCCTTGCCAGCCCTGAACATATCGCCAAGATTCTCGCAGGCATATGCTTCATCATTAATGCACGCGCTTTCACGCAATACAAATGATTTCTGGTAGAACTGGAGCGCCTTTAATTCATCAGGCTTGAATCTGTCTTCTGAATAGAGGTTGTCCACGCCTATGCAGCGATTTTCAGATTCAAAATCGCAACTCTGCTGATAATGCCAAGAGTACAAATTCCCCAGGTTCTCGCACGAAAAATCATCACCAAGATTACAACCTTTCTGGAAAAAATAGACGGCTTTCAGTATATCGCTCGCATATATATCCGCAAGAATTCCTCCATGAAAAGAGTCAACATAACTAACCCCCAATGACTGGCAAGAAAACGCATTACCAGATTCACACGCTTTTTCTTCATATTGTGCCGATTTGGCGTTATCTGGCTCAACACCCATTCCATCGCAACCATACACATAGGCCAGTGCGGCACACGCGGCGCCATCATATGCGTCACAGGATTTCTGGTAAATTTTCGCTGCCCTTATGTAATCTCGCTCAGTCTCTTGCAAGTACCCATCATCATAATACGCGCGGGCGAGCGCGACACATGCGGTGCTGTGATGTTCATCACATGCCTTCTGGTAAATTTCCACCGCTTTTTTTATGCGATCACCCTTCGTCTCCTGTGCCGAACACACAGATGGCATCGCTATATATAGGCAGAAAAACATCAATAAAACTTTCATAATTCGCATGGCTCCGACTCATCCAACCGTGTGGATAAAAGCACGTTCATCTGCATTTTTGCAATGACGTTTCCGCTTTCATCCGTAAGGGTTGCCTCCGTATCAATCTTCGCTGCGTAGATTTTTATGACTCTGCCAGTAGCAATTATTTTGTCCATGTTCATTGGCGTTTCGTATGTCACCAACGGGTGCGCGATTGGATCCAGAATTTCCACGCCATCAGGCATAATGGTTAGCGCTGCCCATTGAGCAGCGGTATCCACTAAAGAATGAACGATAATATCGTGCCATCCTTCCTGGTATTGGGGCAATGCGTCATGGCTGCAAGCGATGATGACGACTTTGCCTTTTTCAACCAGTTCCAGTACTGCGCCAAAATCCTTCAAAGAGACACCGCTGTTCCGCACCAAATCAATTGTCACGATTGTCTCCCTGCACCCGATGAAACCCGCTCCCCGCCCACTGCACATCCTTCGGCACCAGACAGGT
Organism: Zoogloeaceae bacterium; assembly: GCA_031273565.1. Classification (GTDB taxonomy): domain Bacteria; phylum Pseudomonadota; class Gammaproteobacteria; order Burkholderiales; family Rhodocyclaceae; genus Azovibrio. The sequence goes on from JAISRR010000091.1 coordinate 9,229, forward strand.
TTTGTGTTCGATGTGATGCAAAAACTCATCCTTGAAATGCTTCACGAAACTTTGCACCGGCATGGCGGCGGCATCTCCTAATGCGCAGACGGTGCGGCCACTGATGTTGCCGGCCACATGCGTCAGCGTTTTCAGGTCGTCGGGGCGGCCTTCGCCGTTTTCGATGCGGTGGATTACATCGTAGAGCCAGCCCGTCCCCTCCCGGCAGGGGGTGCATTGGCCGCAGGATTCTTCGTGATAAAAATACGCCAGCCGCTCCAACGCCCTGACCATGCAGGTGGTTTCATCCATCACGATCACCGCGCCGGAACCCAGCATGGAGCCTGCCTTGCTGATGGCGTCGTAATCCAATGTACAGTCCATGATGATGTCGGCGGGCAGCACCGGCGAGGAAGAACCGCCGGGAATCACCGCTTTCAGCTTTCTGCCGCCGCGCATACCGCCGCACAGCTTCAGGAGTTCGGCAAACGGCGTGCCCAGGGGAATTTCGTAATTGCCGGGACGCTCGACATGGCCGGAGACGGAAAAGAGCTTCGTGCCGCCATTGTTGGGTTTGCCCAGATTCAGGAAATGCTCGCCGCCCATGCGCAAAATGAAGGGGATGGAAGCGAAGGTTTCCGTATTGTTGATGGTCGTCGGTTTACCGTAAAGACCAAAAGAGGCGGGGAACGGCGGCTTGAAGCGGGGTTGCCCCTTTTTGCCTTCGATGGATTCCAAAAGCGCCGTTTCTTCGCCGCAAATGTAAGCGCCATAACCGTGATGGGCGAACAGCTCGAACGAAAAGCCGGAATCCAGAATGTTTTCGCCGATAAAACCCGCCGCCCGCGCTTCGTCCAGCGCCGCTTCAAAGCGTTTGTAAAGTTCCCAGATTTCGCCGTGGATGTAGTTGTAACCCCGGTTCGCGCCGATGGCATACGCGCCAATCGCCATGCCCTCGATGACCGCGTGAGGGTTGTAGCGAATCAGGTCTCTATCCTTGAAGGTGCCGGGTTCGCCTTCGTCGGTGTTGCAGACCACATATTTGTCGCCGGGAAAGGAGCGCGGCATGAAGCTCCATTTCAGGCCAGTCGGAAAACCCGCGCCGCCGCGACCGCGCAGGACGGAGGCCTTGATTTCGGCAATCACCTGTTCCGGGGGCTGTTTTTCCGCGAGGATTTTTTCAAGCTGCGCATAGCCGCCGCGCGCGACGTAATCCGCCAGCCGCCAGCCGCTATCGTCGCCATACGCGCCGCGCCTGCCGGAATCCAGTCCGGCGGTGAGCGTCGGGTTGATTGCGCCGAGAATCGCCATTATTCGCACCCTTCCAGAAGTTTGTCGATGGTTTCAGGCGTCATGAAGCTGCACATGTGGCGGTTGTTAACCAGCAACACCGGCGCGTCGCCGCACGCGCCCATGCACTCGCCTTCCTTCAGGGTAAACTTGCCGTCCGCCGTGGTTTCGTCAAAGCCGATGCCCAGTTTTTGCTTCAGATATTCCGCCGCGTGATAGCCGCCGGACAAGGCGCAAGGCAGATTGGT
>JAISRR010000107.1 GCA_031273565.1 Zoogloeaceae bacterium
CAGCGCGCGGCCCATGAGCGTCATGCCGAAACGCAGGGTTTCGCCCTTTTCGAGCCGGCGCGGGCCGCGGCTTTCCGGTTCGATGAGGTAGGGCGCGGGCGGCTGGGTGAAACGCTGGATGCGGTGTTCGAGCGGCGGCAGCGCGAAGATGGCGGGATAGGGACAGGTGGGCCGCAGCGGGCAGCCGCCGCATTCCTTTTGCCGCGTCAGGCACGACAGGCGCCGCAGGGCGTGCCCAAAAGCGCCGCGCAACAGCGACCCCGGCCATTCCGGCAGCCGGACGGGCGTTTCGACGGTGAATTGGAAACGGAGACGGGCGAGGGGAATGGAAATCGAGGTCATCACTCAGTTACGGAAGTTCAGTGCAATCCCGCGGCAAGTTCAACGACGACAAAAACATCCTCGTCGTAATATCCGAACAGGCGTTTTGCCCCGCCCTGCGCCCAGGCATCGCATTCATGCGTGCACCTGCCCTTGGGGGAAGCCTGGAGTTTCTTGAAGTCGAGGCGGTTGGGATTTGTGCCATCGTTCAGATAGCGCGCCAAATCACCAAGCCGCTCATTTACTTGGTGAATTTCCTTTTTACTGCAATTTTGCAGCGTTTTCGGGAAATTTCCGTCATAACGCAGTTTTGCGTCAATAGACGGCAACAATTCTTCGGAAAGGATAGCTTCGCCGGCCTCGCTCCAGACAACATCTCCCCAGGGCGATAGGGTAATTTCGTCACCTACGGACATGAGCAAGGGTTCCGGTACGTTTTCAGTATCTTCATGAGAAAGGGATAACTTGGCGGCACAACGGCGGAAAATCCTTTCATATTTTCTCGCCAGTTCAAGGGCATTCATGCTGATCGGCAACCTGGGAAGTCTTAAAAGTTCCGATGTGCTTTCAAAAACATAGATGCTTTCATCGGCATACAACATACCCAGCGCCTGCATGAATCCCTGCACGCTCTTGAAACCGCCGGTCAGATTGAAAACAACCCGATAGCCGCTGTCGCGCATGCTCTTGACCTCTTGCGCGCAAAGCCGGGCCAGTTCCGACATGCCGAGACGGAATTCTTCCAGATTGTCGGTTCTGAGGTCTGAAATGCGTTTGACCACGACTCGCTGCCCTTGCCTTTCCAAAACCTCCCCCACGGCCTTTCCGGTCGCCTCGCCCAGCCAGGTGTCCGTGGCGATGAGCCAGTGAATATCCTGCCTGGCATTGAAATGGCCGCCGTAATAGCGCAGGATGCCATTGAGTTCCGCTGACAGCCTGGCTTGTTCCGCGGGGCTGGCTTCCCGCAATTTTTCCGGCAGTGTGTTTGCCACAAGCATTTGCAAACGCCGCCGTGCCTCTTCCGGAATCTCATCGGGATTCCTGGTGTTGGCATGCTGATAGACGAGCTCGCGTTGCGCCGGTTCAAGATTGGTCAGCAAACTCGTGCCACAGGTGGAAAGAATAAGCGTCCTCATACGACCTCCTTGATTTCATAAGTTTTCAGCGTTGCTTCGTATTTTTCCAACTCCAGGGCAGAAAGTTCACGCCCTCGGTCAGCAACCCCAAGCTGTAACGAAAGATGCCGATAGATCGCGCCCCGCGCACAGACTTCTGCCGCAAGGTTGACCGGAAGGGAACCAATGACGGTATCGCCCGCATGGACGGCGCGCGCATCCAGATGCGCTTCGTGGCGATCAAAGGGAATCCGGTTCTCGCGCATCCATTCCAGCGCGCCGGGGTGGCGGGAAACAAACCAGGTTGTCATGGCGATGCGTGATGTGTGATTGACCGATACGGCATGATAGTGCATGTATAGACCGACAGGAGATACGACAAGCTTGCCATCCGCACCATGCCCCCTGAAATTACGCGGTTTCGATTCATGGGCGAGCCTGCTCACAGGGCGCGGGCCTCGTGTCTGGCGGTGAGGTTGGCCTTCAATCCGACAATGCCGACGCGCACTTCGTCGAGCATCGGCAACAGGCCGCCCGTTGTGCCGTGCGGCGCGGTCAACCATCCTTCATCATGGCTTTGCCGCCAGAGAAAAGTCTGGGTATGGCGGGTGACGATTTCCGCCGGCCCGCTACCAATATCCTGAGAAAATCCGGGCCGACCAAGGGGGCGGCGAACCTTGCGCCCCCCTTCTTCCTGAACTACCGAGAAATCCTCGGTAGTTGCCGCTTCGACAAGTTCCTCTTCGCTGTAAATGTTTTTCAGGTGCAGACCGATATTGTCCGGCGAAGTCTGGAACAAGTCCGCCATCTGCCGCTGAGTAAGCCAGATGCTTTCCTTTTCCTCACGGACGCCAACTTCACCGGAAGCTGCCTCGAAGATGATGGTGCCGGTCATGGTCGTTTGCTCATTGAGCGTGTAGAAAGGCCAGTTGTTGTTTCATCGCGGTTCAGGCATCTGGATACGTAGTACTGTGCCTTCGGCTACATGAGCGGTGATTTTTACAAATTGGCCGGTTTGGATTTTTCTCTGGATGTCTACGGGCAGGCTATGGAGCAGTTCCGCGCCTTTGGGAGCCAGCGCAATGGCAGACTGGCCGTTTTTTTCCACGGTCAATGCGCCATTGCGGTGATTGAATTTGACTCGTGCGCCTGACCATATTTCTTCTACCGCCGCGGGTTCTTCTGGTGGTTGTTGCATCGCGCCATACCCCACGCTGGTTTTCGCGCCGAAACCCAGCCACTCGAAAGCGTGTTCAAGCGCGGCGGTGATGAGGTCGCGCCAACGTTCATTTTCCGCCAGTTCCGGCGCGAGGCGTTGCAGGTGTGCGTTGTCGCATTGCACGTAAAATGTGAAACCGGATTTGGGCGGCACGGTGAGGAAACTGATCGGATTGGGCTGGCCGGATTCGTGCGGTGTCACACTGCCTGCCGCTGTATTTTTTTGGTAGTAGTGGCTCTGGTG
>JAISRR010000141.1 GCA_031273565.1 Zoogloeaceae bacterium
CAAAGGGGCTGTTCACTTCTGAAGGATTGTGGTTATATCCTGACTTTTGAGGTGAGTTGTGATGACGCGTATGCTGTTGCGTGATGATCAGTTTGAGCGAATCGAGGCATTGCTGCCAGGCAAGATCAGTGATCCGGGGAAAACAGCCGCCGACAATCGAAACTTCGTCGAAGCGGTGCTGTGGATTGCCCGTACAGGGAGTCCATGGCGAGATTTACCGGTCTCATTCGGCTTATGGAACAGTGTCTATCAACGCTTTGCCCGCTGGTCGCGGCGCGGGGTCTGGCAGCGGGTCTTTGCGCAACTGACGCAGGATGCGGATTTCGAAGAAGTGTTCATCGACAGTACCATCGTTCGCGCCCATCAACATGCAGCAGGTGCGCCTAAAAAAAAGGCCATCAGGCGCTTGGGCGGTCTCGCGGGGGATTGAGCACCAAGATTCACGCTTTGGTTGAAGGGCTGGGCATACTGGCTCGATTTCGTCTGACCGGAGGTGAAGCAGGCGACAGTCCTGAAGCGCTGCCACTGCTGGGAGACTTGCAACCAGAGGCGCTGCATGCAGACAAGGCTTACGATACCGATGCGCTCCTTGAGCACCTGGCAAACCACCGCATCGAAGCGGTCATCCCGCCGCGCCGTCATCGACGCATCCAACGCGCTTTTGATCGAGATCGCTACAAGAACCGTAATCTGGTTGAACGATTCTTCTGTCGTATCAAGCAATTCCGACGCATCGCCACTCGCTACGACAAACTGGCTGAACGATTCTCTTCATTTATCGCCCTCACCGCTTCTTTCATATGGCTCTCTTGATTGGCAACAGACTCTAGCCTTCTCCCCTGCGTGGCCTCCCCTCCCGCTCCACAAGCAATTCCTTCGGCAAATTGAAATAAATGCGTTCCTCCACGCCCGGTAATTCGCTGACGGTGCCATGACCCAGTTGCCGCAGGCGTTCGACGACTTGCGCGACCAGATTTTCCGGGGCGGAAGCGCCTGCGGTGACGCCGATACGACGCTTGCCCGATAACCAGTCGGGATTGAGTTCGTCCGAGGAATCCACAAGATAGGCGGTAACGCCCAGACTGGCCGCCACTTCCCGCAGGCGACGGGAATTCGAGCTGGTCGGACTGCCGACCACGATGACCAGTTCGCATTGCGCCGCCAGCGCCTTGACGGCATCCTGACGGTTCTGGGTCGCGTAGCAGATGTCATCCTTGTGTGGCCCTTGAATATCCGGGAAACGCAAGCGCAAAGCGCCGATAACATGACGGGCATCATCCATGGAAAGCGTGGTCTGGGTCACGAAGGACAACGCCTGCGGTTTGGCAACCTGCAGTTTTTCCGCATCCACCGCTTTTTCCACCAGATACATCCCCTCCGCGCTCTGTCCCATCGTGCCTTCGACTTCCGGATGACCCGCGTGCCCGATCATCACCACTTCCCGGCCCTGGGCGCGCATCTTGTCGACTTCGAGATGCACCTTGGTCACCAGCGGACAGGTCGCGTCAAACACTTTCAGGCCGCGCCGCCGGGCTTCCTCGCGCACCGACTTGGGCACGCCGTGGGCGCTGAAAATCAGGGTGCCGCCCGGCGGCGCTTCCGACAAATCCTCGATGAACACCGCGCCCTTCGCGCGCAGGTTGTCGCAGACAAACTGGTTGTGCACGACCTCGTGCCGCACATAGACGGGCGCGCCAAATTTTTCCAGTGCGTGTTCGACGATGCTGATGGCGCGCGTGACGCCGGCGCAAAAGCCGCGTGGGTTGGCAAGCAGGATGTGCATGGGCATTTTTTACAGGACAGCGATAATTTCCACCTCGAAACGGATCGTTTTGCCCGCCAGAGGATGGTTGAAATCGACCAGCGCGTGCGTATCGTCCAGTTGGCGCAAAAAGCCGGAAAAACGCGCGCCATCGGGCGTGGAAAATTCCAGCACGGAATTTTCCACCAGCGCGACATCGGACGGCAGGGCGGTGCGCGCGATGCGTTCGAACAACTGCGGATTCGTCACCCCGAAGGCTTCTTCCGGCGTCAGCTCAACGACCCGCCGCTCCCCCTCGGCCAGACCGATGAGCCGCTGTTCAAGGCATTCGGCCAGTTGCCCGCTGCCCATTTGCAGGGTGGAAGGCGACATTCCGAAGGTGGAGACGAAATCCTCGCCATCCACGGCGGCCACGCGGTAATGCAGGGTCAGGTAACTGTCAGCGCAAACGGTATTTGTCATGGAACGTCAATCCGGCAGGTTTTAAGGCAAGGCAACTCGCGTTGGTTCACGGCATCATTCCTTTTTAGCGTAACACGCCGCTCGAATCCGCGCCGGAGCATATCAGGGGACAGGTTGCCATCATCGAATCCCCGCGCCAAACAACATTCTGGAATGGAGTTCCGCGCCATCCAGATAATGCGCCAGCAGGCGGCGAATCAGTTGTTTGGCTTCGCTGCGGGTCGTGGGATTACGGTAATCCGCGCGCGCCATGTCGAGCAGGGATTGACCGGAGAGCGCGAACGCTTCCATGTCCGCATCGCCGGTCAGCAACACCGGGCCACGTTCGATTTCGTAGCGGTAGCGGGCATCGGCGGCAACCAGCTGGCCCTGAAAGTCCTTGTCCAGAGTCAGGCCGTAACCCAGTTCGGCCAGCAGGGCGCATTCAAAACTGCGCAGGTCTGCTTCCGCCACCTGTTCCCGGACAGAATAACCCAGACGCAGGAGCATCCACGCGTAGCGCTCAAACAGCCGGGAATGGGCGTCCTCGCGCGGCAACAGGCGCAGCAACAGTTCGTTGATATAGTAACCGCAAAAAAGCGGCAGACCGGCAAGCAGGGGTTGTCCGCCCTGCCATTCGGCTTTCATCAGGGTGAGCACTTCTCCCTTGCCCGACCAGGAGAGCTCCAGAGGCTGAAAGGCCATGATGAGACCGCGCAGGGCGGAATGCGGCCTGCGCGCCCCACGCGCCAACAATGCGACGCGACCAAAATCCCGGCTGAAGGCTTCCACCAGCAGGCTGGTTTCCCGGTAGGGACGGGTGTGCAAGACATAGGCCGGTTGGGCGTCGATTCTGCCGCGCGGCATGATTTATTCGTAGCCCAGACTTTTCAAAAGGCGTTCGTCGTCGGCCCAGCCGGATTTCACCTTGACCCAGACTTCCAGATACACCTTGCCGTCGAACAGACGCTCCATGTCCTGACGCGCTTCACTGGCGACGCGTTTTAAGGTCTCGCCCCCCTTGCCGATGACCATTGCCTTGTGGCTCTCCTTGTCAACCACGACAGCGGCGTAGATGCGGCGCAGCCTGCCTTCCACTTCAAATTTTTCGATTTCCACCGTAACGGCGTAGGGCAACTCGTCGCCCAGCAGACGAAAGAGTTTTTCACGGATGTATTCGGAAGCCAGAAAACGCTCGCTCTTGTCGGTCAGTTCATCTTCGGCGAACAGCAAACCTGTGTGGGGCAGGAAGACGCGGGCAGCCTCCAGTAAATCATCCGTCTGCCTGCCTTTGGCGGCGCTGACCGGCACCACGGCAGCGAAGTCGCGCTCTGCGGCAACCCGGGATAAAAAGGGCAGCAGGCTCGTCTTGTCTTTGATCCGGTCGGTTTTGTTGACGACCAGTATCGTCGGCGTCTCCGCTGGCAGAAGACGCAACACCGCCACGTCTTTCGCGTCGAAACGACCGGCTTCGAGCACGAAAAAAACGACATCCACATCCACCAGCGTCTGGGTGACGCCCCGGTTCATGGCCCGGTTCAATGCGTTGGAAAAGCGGGTCTGAAAGCCGGGCGTATCGACAAATACGTATTGCGCGTCGGGTCGGGTAAGAATGCCCATGATGCGGTGCCGCGTCGTCTGCGCCTTGCGCGAGACGATGCTGATTTTCTCCCCCACCAGACGATTCAACAGGGTGGATTTACCGACGTTGGGACGCCCGACGATGGCAATATAACCGGCAGCAATTGTTTTGCTCACGCGCCCGGCCCTTCCAATATCAACAAGACGTTCGCCGCCGCCATCTGTTCGGCCAGTCGGCGACTGCTCCCCTTGCCTTCTTCACGAATATTCTGGCTGTCGATCTGGCAGAGCACGCGAAACATCTGCTCATGCGCCGCGCCGCTCGTGTTCAGTAAAAGATAGGTGGGCAAGGCCAGATGCCGCCCCTGCAGCCATTCCTGCAAACGGGTCTTGGGGTCTTTCATGGCCTGACCGGGCGCCAGAGCCGCCACCTGTTCCGCGAACAGCCGCTCAATGACGCCCGTTGCCGCTTCAAAACCGGAATCCAGATAAATTGCGCCAAAAATGGCTTCCAGCACATCCGCCAGAATGGAGGGACGCTGCTGCCCGCCGCTTTTCATTTCACCTTCGCCCAGCCGCAGATAATCGCCCAACCCAAGCTGCAAGGCCAATTGATGCAGGGTATCCTGACGCACGAGATTGGAACGCAGGCGGGAAAGATCGCCTTCCGGCAGGTCAGGAAAACGCTGGTAAAGCATGGCGGCGACGACGCAATCCAGCACGCCATCGCCCAGAAATTCCAGGCGCTCATAATGGGGAACGCCGAAACTCCGGTGCGTCAGCGCCGTCGTCAGCAGCGTTTTATTCCCGAAACCGTAGCCCAGCCGTTCTTCCAGCCGCAGAGCCTGTGCAGACATCACTGCGTGGAATGCTGGTATTCGATCAGCAGGCTCACATTACCGACCAGCTTGACCCGTTTTTCATATTCAAAGGAGATGATGACGCGAGTCCCTTCCTTTTTGACCTGCAGATCTTTTGCCTTCAACGTTTCGATGCCATCAATGTTCGCCTGCCGCTCAAACGCATTGCGTACATCGCTGACAGTGGCATATTTCGCAGAATCGTGGACGATCGTATCCACGGTGCTCTTGATTTGCTGGTATTCAATGAAGGATGGCACGGTCGTTAGGACCACCACGCCCACCAGTCCGATAACCACCACCCATAAAATCAGGTCAGTCAGTGACAACCCTTTTTGCTTGTTCATGAAAATCTCCTTCTGTTTAATCGAATGCGCCAATCCGTCCCGGATCGGAAAAATTGAACCAGATAAAAAAAGCCTTGCCGACAATGTTCTCCTCCGGCACAAAACCCCAGAAACGGCTGTCACGACTGTTGTCGCGATTGTCGCCCATGACAAAGTAATGGCCTTCAGGCACCAGGCAGGTCACGCCTTCCGTATTGTATTGGCAATTCTCCCTGTAATTGCGAAAATCGTTCGTATCAAAAATATCGGCGGGTCCGGCCCCATTGTTCAGGATGCGATGCGTAACATTACCCAGCGTTTCGTCGAACTGCGAAGAATAATACAGCCGCCCGGAATGCAGATAATCCTCCTGTTGCTCTACCGCGACTTCCTTGTCGTTTATGGTCAGACGCTTGTTCTGGTAAACCACGGTGTCACCCGGCAATCCGACCACCCGCTTGATGTAATTTTCGCCGGGATTCAACGGAAAGCGAAACACCATCACCTCGCCGCGCTGCGGGTCGTTTACGTCGATGATTTTCTTGTCGAGGATGGGCAGCCGCACGCCATAGGTATATTTGTTGACCAGGATGAAATCGCCATTCAAGAGCGTCGGCATCATGGATTCGGAAGGGATGCGAAAGGGTTCGACGAGGAAGGAGCGCAGCAAAAACACCACCAGCAACACGGGAAACAGGCTGCCGCCGTATTCCACCCACCAGGGGTCTTTCAGATTCGCGCCGCGACGCTTTTTTAACCAGAGCAGATCGACAAGCCAGATCGTGCCGGTGATGAATACGACGACAAAAAGAATCAGTGCAAAATCAAAATTCATGGGGAACCTTCTCAGTTATCAACACGCAACACAGCCAGGAACGCTTCCTGGGGAATTTCCACGCTGCCCACCTGTTTCATGCGTTTTTTGCCAGCTTTTTGTTTTTCCAACAGTTTTTTCTTACGGGTAATGTCGCCGCCATAGCATTTCGCCAGCACGTCCTTGCGCATGGCTTTGACATTTTCACGCGCCAGAATGTTGCTGCCGATGGCGGCCTGAATCGCCACATCATACATCTGGCGGGGAATCAGCTCGCGCATTTTCGCCGCCAGCTCCCGCCCGCGATACTGGGAATTGGAACGATGCACGATCAGCGACAGGGCGTCCACCTTGTCGCCATTGATGAGGATATCCAGCTTCACCACATCGGCGCTGCGATATTCCTTGAACTCGTAATCCAGCGACGCGTAGCCGCGCGAAACCGATTTCAGCCTGTCGAAAAAGTCCATCACCACCTCGGCCATCGGCATCTCGTAGACCAGTTTCACCTGTCGGCCATGATAATGCATGTCCACCTGATTGCCGCGCTTCTGGTTACAAAGGGTCATCACGCTGCCCAGATAATCCTGCGGCACAAAAATGGTGGTCGTGATGACAGGCTCGCGGATTTCCTCGATTTTCTGGAGTTCCGGCAGGCGCGAAGGGTTTTCCACCCGCAGCGTCGAGCCATCGTGCAAGCGCACTTCATAGACCACGGTCGGCGCGGTGGTGATCAAATCCTGATCGAATTCCCGCTCCAGCCGCTCATGCACGATTTCCATGTGCAGCAACCCCAGAAACCCGCAGCGAAACCCGAACCCCAAGGCCTGCGAGACTTCCGGCTCATATTGCAGGGAAGCGTCGTTCAGTTTCAGCTTTTCCAGCGAATCGCGCAATTGATCGTACTGGTTCGCTTCCACCGGATAAAGCCCCGCGAACACCTGTGGCTTGATTTCCTTGAACCCCGGCAGAGATGACGCCGCCGGACGACCAGCCAGCGTTACGGTATCCCCCACCTTGGCGGAATCCAGTTCCTTGATGTTGGAGATGACAAAGCCCACTTCCCCAGCCAGCAGAGCGTCCCGCTGCACGGACTTGGGCGTAAACACGCCAACCTGTTCGCAGAGATACTGCTTGCCGTTGGACATGAACAAAATCTTGTCCTTGGGACGCAACGCGCCATCCACGACCCGCACCAGCATCACCACGCCAACATAATTGTCGAACCAGGAATCGACGATCAGCGCCTTCAACGGCGCGTCCGCGTCGCCTTCGGGCGGCGGCACGCGCGCCACCACCGCTTCGAGAATATCCTCAACCCCAAGGCCGGTCTTGGCGGAGGCCAACACCGCGTCGGTCGCGTCGATACCGATCACATCCTCGATTTCCTGACGGGCGTTGTCCGGGTCGGCGGAAGGCAGGTCGATCTTGTTTAACACCGGCAACACTTCCACATCGAGTTCAATGGCCGTGTAGCAATTCGCCACGGTCTGCGCCTCCACGCCCTGCGACGCATCCACCACCAGAAGCGCCCCTTCGCAGGCCGACAGCGAACGCGAGACCTCGTAGGAAAAATCCACATGTCCCGGCGTGTCAATCAGATTCAGATTGTAGATTTCTCCATTCCGCGCCTTGTAGTTCAGCGCCGCCGTTTGCGCCTTGATGGTGATGCCCCGCTCGCGCTCGATGTCCATGGAATCGAGCACCTGCGCTTCCATCTCCCGGTCGGAAAGACCGCCGCAATAATGGATGATGCGGTCGGCCAGCGTGGATTTACCGTGGTCGATGTGGGCAATGATGGAAAAATTACGGATGTGCTTCATGCCTTCCCGTTCAGGAACAGGGCGCGCCCCGACAAGACAACGCGCCCTGCATGCAAAATCTGGAAAACAGGAGATTGTAGCGGAGTTCAGGCAAAACGGCACACCTCTTTATGGATAAAACGGGCGGACGCATGAATACCATACCCGCGCCGGAGAAATGGGCGCGCCAAAAAAGCAGGCAGGGTGAGCGATTCAAATGATGGACAATCCGCGCTCCAGGTCGGCTTCGACATCCGCGACGGCTTCCAGACCGGCGGAGATACGCAGCAATCCCTCGGAGATACCGGCGGCGGCGCGGGCGTCAGGCGTCAGGCGACCATGCGTGGTGGTGGCGGGATGGGTGATGGTGCTCTTGACATCGCCCAGATTGGCGGTGATGGAGAGCAATCGACAGGCGTCGACGACTTGCCACGCGGCTTCACGCCCGCCCTTGAGTTCAAAACTGACGATGCCGCCCCCCTTCGTTTGTTGTCGCGTGGCGAGCGCGTGTTGGGGATGCGAGGCAAGGTCAGGATGCCAGACCCTGACCACCCTGGGATGCGCTTCCAGCCAACGCGCCAGCGTCAGCGCATTGGCGGATTGGGCTTCGATACGCAATTTCAGGGTTTCCAGTCCCTTCAGCAACACCCAGGCGTTAAATGCGGCAAGGCTGGGACCAGCGGTGCGCAGGTATTTGAACACTTCGTCGGTGAGTTTTTTCGGGCCGCAAACCGCGCCGCCCAGCACCCTGCCCTGTCCATCCAGATATTTCGTGGCGGAATACACGCTCAGGTCCGCGCCAAGTTGCAACGGCTTTTGCAGGATGGGCGTGCAAAAACTGTTGTCGACCGCAAGCAGAATATCGTGCGCGTGCGCCAGTCTGGAGAGCGCGGCGATGTCGGCGATCCGGGTGAGCGGATTGGTCGGCGTTTCCAGAAAAAACAGTCGGGTTTTGCCCGGACGGATGGCGGAGGACCAGGCGTCATGATCGGTGGCGTCGACGGTGGTCGTGACAATGCCGCAGCGGGAAAGGATGTTGGCGAACAGTTGCAGGCTCGCGCCGAACAGGTCATTGGCGGCGACGATGTGCTCGCCCGCCTGCACATGCGCGAGGCACAGCGCCATGATGGCCGACATGCCGCTGGCCGTGGCGACGCAGTCTTCCGCGCCTTCCAGCGCCGCCAGACGCGCTTCGAACATGCTCGTCGTGGGATTGGAGAAGCGGGCGTAGACATTGCCCTCTTCTTCACCGGAGAAACGGGCGGCGGCCTGGGCTGCGTTCTCGAAGACGAAGCTGGAGGTCAGATACAGGGCTTCGGCGTGTTCCCCGAACTGGCTACGCTCCTGTCCCGCACGAACAGCCAGTGTTTCCGGGGACAGTTTATCCGGCATGCCGGTGGGGGTTGGAACGTTGCTCTTCACTTTTCAATCCTGCCCCTCTTCACTGGATGACAGTCCCAGCACCATCTGGCGGGAATCTTCACTGTCCTCTTCGCCTGCCTTCGCTTTGCCGCTGCGCCGCGCTTCCACGGCGTTCAGGTATTCTGCTGTCACATCGCCGGTAATATAGCGGCCATTAAAGCAGGAGGCGTCAAACGTGGAAAGGCGGGGAGACAATGCGCTGATGGCGGCTTCCAGCGCCTCCAGATCCTGATAAACCAGCGCGTCCGCGCCAATTTCCAGCGCAATTTCGGCGTCGCTCTTGCCGGTAGCGATCAATTCGCCGCGCGTCGGCATGTCGATCCCGTAAACATTGGGAAAACGCACCGGCGGTGCGGCGGAGGCGAAATAAACTTTTTCCGCGCCTGCCATGCGCGCCATTTCGACGATTTCGCGGCTGGTGGTGCCGCGCACGATGGAATCATCGACCAGCAGCACCCGCTTTCCTTTGAATTCCTGACCAATGGTGTTCAATTTCTGGCGCACAGATTTTTTACGCATGGATTGACCGGGCATAATGAAGGTACGTCCCACATAACGGTTTTTCACGAAGCCTTCGCGGTAGGGCAGTTTCAGCTTTTGCGCCAGTTGCATGGCGGCCGGACGACCGGAATCGGGAAGGGGGATGACCACGTCGATGTCTTCGACCGGAATCTGCTGTTTCACCTTGTCGGCGAGAAATTCACCCATGGACAGCCGGGTTTCATAGACAGAAACGCCATCCATCATGGAGTCGGGGCGGGCGAGATAGACGTATTCAAAAATACAGGGGGCAAGACAGGTTTTTTCAGCGCATTGACGGGCGTTGAAATGGCGATCGAGATCAATGAATACGGCTTCGCCAGGTTCGACATCGCGCATGATCTCGAAATCCAGGGCATCCATGGTCACGGATTCGGAGGCAACCAGATATTCCGTGCCCCCCGATGTCACGCGGGCGCCGACGAGGAGCGGGCGGATGCCGTAAGGGTCGCGGAAGGCCAGAAGGCCGTAACCGGCAATCATGGCGACGACGGCATAAGCGCCCTTGCAGCGGCGATGCACGCCCGCCACGGCGGCGAAAATGGCCTCCAGATCCAACCGGTGGCCTTTGGCGGCGACTTGCAGTTCGTGCGCCAGCACATTCAGGAGCACTTCCGAATCGGAATTGGTGTTCACATGCCGCAAATCCTGCTCGAACATGGCGCGCTTCAGAACGTCGGCATTAATCAGGTTGCCGTTGTGCGCCAGGGTAATGCCGAAAGGCGAATTCACATAAAACGGCTGCGCCTCGGCGAAATTCCAGGCTGAACCGGCTGTCGGATAACGGCAATGACCAATGCCCCAGTTACCCGGCAGCGCCCGCATGTTGCGGGTGCGGAACACGTCCCGCACCAGCCCCGGCCCCTTGTGCAGATGAAATGTGCGGTCTTCCGCCGTGGCGATGCCCGCCGCGTCCTGACCCCGGTGCTGGAGCACCATAAGGCCATCGTAAAGCAATTGATTGACAGGAGTGGTAGCGACTACGCCGAGAACACCGCACATGATGGTTTCCTGATATTTATCTGAATTTAATACGTTGGGCGATTTCTTCCGGCAGCCACGGTTGCAGGGCTTGCACGGCGATTTCCAGCGGCGGCGCGAGCTTCGCTTCCACCCACCAGTTTTGCCGGGGCAGAGAGGTCATGCCGCCGATTGTGACCAGAACGAGCACAATCAATAATCCGCGCGCCACACCAAACAGCAGCCCCAGAAAGCGGTCGGCAAACCCCAGCCCCAGCGCGCGAATCGCGCCGCGAATGGCCAGTTGCACCAACGCCACCAACACCAGCGCCAGCACGAAAACCAGCGCCCAACCCGCCAGAACGCGCATGTTCTCGTCGTTGAAACTGGTGGCGAACAGGCTCTGCCCGATTTCCGCGCCAAAGGCTCTGGCCGCGAGAAAAGCCAGCACCCAGGCAACCAGAGCAATCACCTCGCCAATCATGCCGCGCCAGAGACCCAGCAACAGGGAAAAACCGATAATGCCAAGAACACCGTAGTCGAAAGCCGTCATCGTCGCTCATTTGGGGGCGACAGAACCGCTCACGCCGATACGCTGCATTTTGACGAGCGCCTGCTCCGCTGCCTCGCGGCTGACGAAGGGGCCGGAACGCACCCGTATTTTCCTGCCCTGGGGCGAATCCAGCGTTTCGGTATAAACGGGAAGACGCAACTCGGTGAGTTTCTGTTTCAGGTTCTGGACATTGGCCTCGTCGCTGAAGGCGCCGATGAGAATCACATGCGGCACGTTCGCGGCGGCGTTTCCCGCACGACTCGCGGTGGTGGCGGGAACAGCAGGCGCGGCGGAAGCGACGACATCCGGCGATTTGCCCGCAAGAATGGCGGCGGCGCGCTGCGCTTCGGGATCGGCGGCGGGCGTTTCCGGCCTGGGCGTGGATTGGGCGGGGCGGGGCGTTGTCGTTGGCGGCGCGGACACGGGGGGCGTAATTTGTCTCACCGTGACCGCAGGCGTGGCGGGTTGAGCGGGTGGCTGAGGTTGTGGTTGATCCTGAACTTGCGGCTCTGGCGCGACGGGTTCGGGTGGCACGACGGCCTCCGGCTGAAGCGGCGCGAGCGCGGCGTCATTCTGGCCGGGAATACGAAACTCCACCTCCTGCGCGGGTGGCGGCGGCTCGTGATTCATCACCAGCGGCAACGCCAGCACAGCGAACGCGGCAAAGGCAATCGCGCCCACCAGACGGCGACGCGCCTTTTTCTTGAGTTGCAACTGAACGTCGTCAGCATCATTCATGCTCGGCATTTCCCTGTTTGTCTACCTTCGTCAGCGACCCCGACCTAACCTCGATTCAGCACCCGGAGGACAGCGGCGACCATGTAGAAAGATCCAAAGACGAGAATTCTATCATTTTCGCCCGCCTTTTCCTGCGCGGCGATGAACGCTGTCGCCGGATCGTCGTGACAACTGAAGGCGGCGGCAGGGCAAACGGCAGGCAGGCGTTCCGCCAGCGCCGCCGCCGTCAGGCCGCGCTGCCCCTCAAGCGTCGCCAGAAACCAGTGCGCCACTTTCCCCCGCAAGGCGGCAATGCAGCCTGCCGCGTCCTTGTCCGCCAGCATGCCAAACACCGCGTAGGTCTGCCCGAAAAAACCCATTCCGGCGAGATTTTCCGCCAACACCCGCATCGCCTGAGGGTTGTGGCCCACATCCAGCACGATGGCAGGCCGACCGGCTAAAACCTGAAAACGACCGGGGAGTTCCGTTCGAATCAATCCTTCACGAATCGCCTGCATGGTCACGGGCAAACGCTCGCCCAGCGCCTCCAGCGCGGCGATGGCCAGCGTCGCGTTTTTCAGTTGCACCGCGCCGCGCAACCCCGGATAGGCCAGATTGCGCCGCTGAACCGGTTTTGCTGTCTTCTGTCTTCTGTATTCTGTCTTCTGAACCGTCCAGTAACGCCATTGCTGGCGATGCTCATCGTCCTGCTGAAAGCCGAAATCCTGCCCCATGATGAACAAGGGTGCGTTCAATTTCGCCGCGTGCTCAACGAGGCTTTGCGGCGGTTCGGCGTCGCCACACAAGGCCGGACGCCCGGCGCGAAAAATACCGGCCTTCTCGAAGCCGATACGCTCCCGGTCCGTTCCCAGCCAATCCTGATGATCCAGATCCACCGTCGTCACCAACGCCACATCCGGGTCGTAGAGATTCACCGCATCGAGCCGACCGCCCAAACCTACTTCCAGCGCCAGCGCCTCGCACCCGGCGGCGGCAAACACCTGCCACGCCGCCAGCGTGCCAAATTCAAAATAGGTCAGAAACACATCCCCTGCCGCCCGCCGCGCCGCTTCCACTTCAGCAAAGGCCGCGCACAGGGCAGCATCGCTCGCGGGCACCCCCCCGATACGCACCCGTTCGTTGTAACGCAGCAAATGCGGCGAGCTGTAACACCCCACCCGATAGCCCGCACGGGTCAGGATGGATTCCAGATACGCCACGGTGGAGCCTTTGCCATTGGTGCCCGCTACGGTAATGACCGGACAGAAAGCTCGCTGCCCCAAAGCTTCGGACACCTGCCGCACCCGCGCCAGTCCCAATTCAATGCCCGCCTGCCCCCTGGGATGCAGGCTTTCCAGCCAGACGAGCCAGGAAGGAAGGTCGACGGGAAGCGTGTCGGGTAAATTCATGATGAAATATCGACCTTATGGTTGAAGATAAACCCCGGATTGCTCACCGCACCGCCCTCCTGATTTCCTCGATACTTGGCATTTTTTTGACGTGGAATTCGACAAAGGGAAGCCCCGCCGCCTTAAACGCCTTGCGCTTGAATTCATCGCTTTTGGCGCGGTCGGGGCGTTCGTGGGTGGCGTCCTGCAACTCCACGATGACGCGAACGCTGGCGTCGTCCGCGCAAATCACAAAATCGGCGCTTTTCTGCAAGACTCGATTCAACGCCGCCATCCGATCTTTGCCGCCACCCACTTTCAGAAAACTGCTGAGTTGCACCTGCGCCAGCACCCGGTATTCAGGCAAGGCTTGCAGTAGCCGGTGGTACAAAATGAGTTCGGATTTCGTCATCACCGGCTTGGGGGTATAGGGATACGGGATACCGCTTTTCAACCCAAGCCAGATTGCCAGCAGCGCGATGACCACCAGAATGACGAGCAGCAGCAGCGAATGGGTATCCATGTGCGGCAGGGTCATACCGACACATCCCGACATTCACTTTTCGTCTTTTTCTCCAGATTCAATTCTTCCGTAATTTTCGCCACGCATTCACGACATTTTTCAATTGATTCCATTGGATCATATTCATCAATACAGGGGCGCGTTTCCGGCACGACAAGTTTCAGGGAAATCCAGCCACACCGACGGCAAAAATCGGTTTCCGCCTTCATCCACTCCAGAAACAGCGGAATTTCGTCGCTCAGGTCATCTCCCCGCGCCAGCAACCGGGCAACAAGGTGATGCGCAATATAATATTCGCCCTTGTGCAAACGTTCGCGCAATCTCTGGCTTGATGAAGTTTTTAAATCCCGGTTCATCATCAACATCGCAAATGCAAACGGCAGGCGACAGATGATGAATCCGATAACCCCTCCGACCAGAATGCCAACAAATCCCCCCGCATAACCGAAGCTGGCATAGCCATATTTACCTCCGAGAAATCCCCCCAGAATGAGTCCAACCCATTCAAATACATCGAACAGGGTAAAGTAACCACGCTGATAACTCGCTGGTGAACGCATTTCAGTGCCGTTGTTTACGCCGCTACGGGCAATTTCTGCAACAAGGCCAGCACCTGCGCCAGTTTGTCGCGCATTTCGCGGCGGTCGACAATCAAATCGATGGCGCCTTTTTCGAGCAGGAATTCAGCGCGCTGAAAACCTTCCGGCAGGGTTTCGCGCACCGTCTGTTCGATGACGCGCGGCCCGGCAAAGCCAATCAGCGCGCCGGGTTCGGACATGACGACATCGCCGACGAAGGCAAAAGACGCCGAAACGCCGCCCATGGTCGGGTCGGTGAGA
Organism: Zoogloeaceae bacterium; assembly: GCA_031273565.1. Taxonomy (GTDB): domain Bacteria; phylum Pseudomonadota; class Gammaproteobacteria; order Burkholderiales; family Rhodocyclaceae; genus Azovibrio. The sequence continues at coordinate 14,529 of JAISRR010000141.1, forward strand.
ATGGAAACGAAGGGCAGGCCGCGTTCGGAAAGCCGGGTCAGCGCCGCCGTGGTCTTGGCCATCTGCATCAGGGAAAAGAGGCCCTCCTGCATCCGCGCCCCGCCGGAGGCCGTGATGCAGAGAAAGGGAATATTCTCTTCCAGCGCTACCTTGACGCCGCGCACAAAACGCTCACCCAGCACGGACCCCATCGAGCCGCCCATGAAACTGAATTCAAAACAGGCCGCAACCACCGGCAGGTTCCTGATTGCGCCCTGCATGACCACGAGGGCGTCTGTCTCGCCCGCGTTCCCGGCGGCCTCTTTCAGCCGCGCCGTGTAAGTTTTGCTGTCTTTGAACTTGAGGCTGTCGACGGGCAACACCTCGCTGCCGATTTCCTGACGACCTTCCATGTCCAACAGAATATCCAGGCGTTGACGCGCCTTCAGACGATGGTGATAAGCGCACTTCGGGCAGACCTGAAGATTCGCTTCCAGATCGGTGGCGTAAAGCACCGCCTCACACGCCGGACATTTGCTCCACAAGCCTTCCGGCAGGCTGTTGCGGCGCGGCGCGGCGGTGTCGCGGTTGATTTTGGGGGGTAAAAGTTTGTTTAACCAGCTCATGTTGGGTTCCTTTATGAAACGACGTGAGAAAAATCGGAAAAATCGGGGATGTAACGCATCACAAACAGGACGCTAAAGCCCAGCGCGCTGACCAGCAGG
>JAISRR010000151.1 GCA_031273565.1 Zoogloeaceae bacterium
CAGAGGACTGAGGACAGAAGACTGTCGGTTTGCGGCGCTTTGCGCCGTTTGTAAACCCCACGAAGGCGCAGCCGCCCCTGACTGACTGTCCTCTGTCTTCTGTCCTCCGTCCTCTGATTGACTGTCCTCCGTCATCTGTCTTCCGTCATCGGAATCGGGGGCAAAGGGGGGATCGGCGAGAGCAGCGTAGCCGGTGGGCGCGGACAGTTGATCCCTGATGCCTGATCCCTGATCCCTGTTGAGCAAGCGGACAACGCCAGCGCCAAGGCAAGCGCGGCCAGTGGTGAGCCTTTTGATTTCACGGTCTTTCTCCTCTCCAAGTTGCAGGCGTGCGGCATCAGCGGCGGCGACCTGGGCAGCCAGTTCGTCGCCCCGCCGCTGCGCGGTTTGCAAACGGGCAAGCGCGTCAGATGCGGCGGCGGCTTTTTCTTCGGCATGCGCCTGTTGAATGACCGCGATATCCCGGTCTTTACGCCACTTGACCGCCGTACCGCCGACGGCTGCGCCGACGGCAAAAAAGACGGCGAGCAACACCCAGGGCAACAGGGTTTCTGACAGCAACGTCTCCAACAGATTTGTGATGAATTTCACGATGAACTGTCCTCCGTCCTCTGTTCTCTGTCCTCTGAAACGCACAGCCGGTATTCGGCCTGCCGCCGTGTCCAGACGCCGCCGCAAAACCGCTTGTTTTCGGGTAGCGAGCAATCCCGCCCCTGCACCTTTTTAAAATCCAGAATGGTCTTGCAGCCCGCCTTGTTATCCCCTGCGCGGAACTTGCCGGGGAGGCTTGATTTGCAGACCGCCGCCGGGCCGACGTTGTAGGCGAGGCTCACAATGGCGTCGTATTCATTTTGCGAGAGCGGCACATCCCCCATGCAGGTTTTCAGGGCGCCCTCCTTGATGGCGATGTCCCGCGCCGCCAGTGCGAGCGCGGCGGGCGGCGTGATCCTGTCGCCCATCGAAACCGGCGCGCCATCCGCCTTGACCGTGCTGCCGAAGCCATAGGTCGGCACATCGCCCTTCACGGGGCGAATGGCCTCGTTCGTGTAGCCCTCCCATGCCACGATCCCGGTGAGGCCGACAGCGGAAAGGGAGAGCGTGGCGACCAGCGCGCGCGCGACGTTGCCGTTACTCATGATGCCGCCGGAAACGTGAAGGGTCGAAATAGCAGGCGTGCCCGCCGTGGATTAAGTGCGTGTTATCAATCGGCGCGCGAGCGCCATCCGCCAGAACCGGCTGGCGAAACGAGGGCGCGGCGTTGCAGAACCCGTAGTCGCCCGGCGGGCGAGGCGGCGGGTTTGCGTCGCTGTAGTGGGTGCAGGTTTGGCAGTTCATGCCGCCAAGGTTACGGGCGACAGAGGGGATGGGTCAGGGGGAAGGGGTTCGGTACTCTGAGGACAGAGGACGGAGGACAGAGGACAGTCGGTTTCCGGCGCTACGCGCCGCTGGCTGAAGGCTAAGGGCAGAAGGCTGAAGGCAGAAAAGGCGTCCGGTTATCGCCGCACGCCGCCCTTGTGGTCGTTGATATAGCCCTGCGACTTGCCAACGTCGATGCTCATCTTGTTGTCCGTCAGGCGTATAAATAAAAGTGGGCGGGGGCAGGAATCAAAGGCAAGCCGTGCAAATTTGCAATGCCGTTCCGGTTTTGATCCCTGATCCCTGATACCGAAACCTTTCCCCCTGCCCTCCGCCTTGCCTGTCTGCTGTAATTGGGTCGCCAATCTACCGGGTCAAAATTCCCCGCCCAATGTCGCCACACAGTCTTCGAGGTCTCTGAATGCCTGCCGCCACTCACATGCCAAATCCCCGTCAGGTTTGCCGCCCGACGCCATCAACGCAAACTGCGCCTTCACTGTGGCTTTGTAAAATGCCTTGGCGGATACGCGCGCATCGGTTAGCCCGATTAGCGCAACAGCATACGCTTGAGCAGCGGCAGCAGAAGGCCACGTTGCTACGGATGCAAAAAGCGACCTTTGCGGTGCTTGATCCAGAACCTGATTCTGCAACGCCAGCACCTGGGCGTGTGCTGTCAGCACATGCCCCCATAGCTCCCGCAGATGCGCCGCCCGCGCCGCCGATTTACGCAGCGCCTCGCCACGTTCCCATGCCGCCGTCTCCCGCGCCCGATCCTCTTCCGCCGCCGCCTTTCGACTGGTTTCTCTGCGTTGCCACTCCACTGCTTGTAGGCGTGATTGATTTTCTGATCGCGCTAATTCTGCTTTGTTGGCTAGACGTTGGGTTATGAAAGCTCCCAGCAAGCCACTGCCCGCGCCGATGAGGGCGACGTAAATCAGGTCGTTCATACCGCTTGCCTATAGCCGTCATCAACTGTTTCAGTTGTGTTGGTATCCGCAGGCGTTTTGGTCGTCATGGTTTTCCTTTCACTTTGAAAATTTGCCGTCAGGCGGTTTCGGTCAGCAGGTTCAGGCCGCCTTGCCTTTTACTTTCTGTTTCGCCAACGCAGAGGCGGTGCGCTCCAGGTTTCTTTTGTCGGATTCATCGCAGTGATTGTAGTTATCCAGTAACGCCATCTCGTCTGGCTTCAGGGCAACTGAATGCTGACCTGTGAGGATGTAGTGCACGTCAGCGCCTTTTGCTGCAATTTTCGCAAGGTATGCTGCATCAATCCGGTGAGCGCCCGATTTGGCCTGATTTATGCCGATGCGACGTTGCTCTTCTTCTAACCGGCTCCTGAAATCGCTCATTTGCGCCCCCGGTTTGCGTGATTTGTATAACCCGAAATCGCGGAGCGCGCGGGTGATGGCGGAATTTGACAAGGGAATTGTCTCTCCGTTCTTTTTGATGCGCACTGCCTTGATGAGACCTTCACTGCGACAAGCCTTGATGGCATTGCCAAGCGTCATGCCGCCTTGCATCCGATCTACAATCTTCAGCCCTTCATCATAGGTTAGTGCGTGCTTCCCGGCGTCGGAACGAGTCTTGCGTGTGGAATAACGATAATTACCAGCTTTGAGCCAGCTGTGGACGGTTTGCCATTCTCTGCCCAATCCGGCGGCAGCCGCTTTGACCAGATCGACATGCTCACCGTGTTTCGCGGCATCCAGCTTTTGGGCGAGCACGGTAAGGGCAGCGTGTTGCTCAGGCGACAGCTTGGTCATTTCAGGCCGCCTTGCCTTTTACTTTCTGTTTCTTCCACGAAAGGCTTGCCGCTTCGAGGGCGGTCTGGACTTCTTTTGAGCAGTGACGGTAGTTGTCCAGCAAAGCGGTCTCTTCCCGGCTCAACCCTCCCGCGCCGCTGCGCTCGCCGGTGAGGATGTAATCAGCATTGAGTCCTGCTTTTTCCAGCAGGGGCAGCTTGTCCAGCGGGACGTTTCCTCGATTGATCCAGTTGTAGATGGTCGCACGAGAAATTCCTGTCGCCGCCGCAATCGTATCCGGGCCGACTCTTTTAAGTTCGTCAGCCAACCGGCTGAAAAGATTTTCTAGATTTTTCGACATTTCACTTGCCTTGTCTAAATTTTTAGACTAAATTCACTACACCAAACATTTTTCACAGAGGCGAAACCATGAAAACCCCCGATCAAGTGCGTCACGAGTTCAAGCAACGCGGCATCACCATCACTGAGTGGAGCCGCAGGAACGGCTACGACCGCAACAAGGTGTACCGCGTGCTCTGCGGCATTGAAAAAGGCAACTTCGGCAAGTGCTATGAAATCGCCTGGAAGCTGGGCTTGAAACCCGCGCCAAACGACATCGCCCGCGCCGACGCCTGATCCACCACAAAGTCACCACATTTTAACATGAAAACCCGCCCAAAGCCTTTGAATTCAAGGGTTTTTAGGCATATTTCATCAGGAGAACGTCATGAATCAACCTGAACTTTTCCCGGAAACCCTGCTCGTCTCCCGCGAGGGCGACCGGGTTTTTACCACCAGCCGCAAGGTCGCCGAGCATTTTCACAAACGGCATGACCATGTGTTACGCGACATTGAAAAACTGATCGCCGGAGACACAATCAATCGCCCCAAAATTGGGGAGATTGACGAGCATGACAACAGGTTAGTCCGGCAATTTGGCGAGTCCAATTTTGGACGCGCCGTCTACCTCGACGGGCGCAATCGTGAACAAACCGAATACCACCTGACCGAGGAAGGTTTCGCCCTGCTCGCGATGGGCTTCACCGGCGCAAAGGCGCTGGTGTGGAAGATCAAATTTCTCGCCGCCTTCCGTCAGATGGAACGCGACCTCGCCCGGCGCACCGCCCGCTTTGCCGCCGCGCTGGATGTGGTGCGCCCGAATCTGCGTCCGGTGACGGAAGCCACCGAAGCCGGACAAAACCGCCAGAGCATCGCCGCCGCCCTCGGCAAAAGCGCCAACGCCATCACCTACCACCGCCGTCAGGCGCGCCGCTTCGGCCTGCTGGAAGATCGGAGGGCGGCGTGAAAAAGAAGCTCGTGACGGAATACGCCAACGGCAACCCGCGTTATCTGGACATGCTGATTGCCGATGCGCGCGAACTGCCGGATGCCTATGCAGAGTTTATGCAAAAGATTTGCAAGCGGGGTGCGGCATGAACCCAAAAGACGAACGTGGCGAAACGCAGAAGGTGCTGGATGTCATTGAGGCGATTTCCGGCTGCGTGGTGAAAGGCGCGTCCAACAAGGCGCTGGCCGATTCGCTGGGGCTGCCGCCCTACACCGTCACCCGCGCGATGGACAAACTGATTCAAAGGGGCTGGGCGCGGAAGGACGAGGCCACCGGCAATTTTCACCCCACCCCGCGCATGGGGCAGATTTTTGGCCGGGTGCTGGCGGACATCAAACAGGCCGAAGACGCCGCAGCTGAACTGCGGCACAACTTTACCCGTACTTTTTAACAAGGAGCATCAAAATGGGAAGACCAACGAAAGCAGTGACCTCGCCCACCGAGGACGGTTTTGACCCGGCAAGGCTGGAGGAAGCGGGCCAGGCCGCGCTGGAACTGGGCCGGATGCAGGCCAACTACGACGAGGGACGAGACCTTGTTAACCAGTTGCTTGGGCAGGCACAGGCCCTCCATGCGACAGGGAGCTTTCTCCAAACATTTGGAGTTTCCAAACTGGCGATTGTCAAGGAACACAAGCTCTACCGGCAACTTGCGGGGATGAAAACTCCGAACACGTTTGGAGTTTTGAAAGGCACCTGGGAAGAATTCTGCGGACTGCTCGGTATGTCCGATGAAAAGGCCAATCAGGACATCGCCAACCTGCAAGCCTTCGGTGAGGCCGCATTGGAACAAATGCGGCTGGCGGGCATAGGCTACCGCGACCTTTCCAGATTCCGCCGCCTGCCCGCCGACGAAAAAACCGCCCTGATCGAGGTGGCGGAATCGGGCGACAAGGGCGCGTTCATCGAACTGGCCGAGGAGGTGATCGCCCGCCACACCAAAGAAAAAGAGGCACTGGAAAAATCGGTGGCCGACACCGTCGCCGACCTTGAAGCCAGCCGCAAGCATGTCCAGGAAGTGAGCGAGGAGCGCACACGACTGAACGAGGAAGTCATCCGCCTGCAACTCAAAACCGGGCAGAAGATTGTCGCGAGCGATGTGGATTGGTCGGCCGCCTTTGAACCGCTGCGCGATCAGATTGATCTCTACCGCAAGCAGGCCGAGAAAAACGTGGAAGCCCTGCTCGCCTGCCGCAAGAAGGGGTTTGAGACCCTGCTGGAAAACTTCCCGGATGGCGATACGCTGGCCGCCGCGCCGGAGTTTGAGGCGGCGCTGGGCGGGCTGGCCGAGCAATACGACAACGCGCTCTTGTTGCTGGAAAAAAAGCTGGCGCGGGAACGTCAGATTTTTAACCAGACGCTGGGCGGATTCGGGGACGGCGCCGCCGCCGACACGACCGACACGACCGCATCGGAATAGGGATGGACATCATGGCCGACCTCTCTCCCGATCTGGTCAAATCCCTGTTTGCCCTGAAGGAAAGCATCGACGCGGGCCGGGGAGACCGGATCACGCAGGTGCATGCCTTCGCCGCGCTGCACGGGAAAAGCCCGGCAACGATCTACACCTGGCTGAAACGGCACACCGGGTATGGCGCGGGGCGCAAGAAGCGGGCGGATGCGGGCAGAACGAAAGTGCCGGACGAAACGCTGACCTTCATCGCCGCCGCCCAGCGGGAGGACACGCGCGCCAACGGCAAGATGATCCTGCCGATGGGCGAGGCCATGAACATCGCCGATGCCAACGGCCTGACGGTCAATGTCAGCGCCGCGCACCTCTCCCGGCTCCTGCGCCAGCGGCGCATGGACGCCAAAACCATGATCGCCGCGCGAAACACCGGGGAGATGCGCAGCCTTTATCCGAATCACATCCACCAGATCGACCCGTCGCTGTGCGTCCTGTACTACATGCACGGCAAGCAACAGATGATGCGCGAGGAGGAGTTCAACAAGAACAAGCTCGCGAATTACGCCAAAGTCAAACAGAAAGTCTGGCGCTATGTGCGGTACGAGGATGCCAGCGGCAGCCTTGATTTGCGTTACTTCGAGGCCGAAGGCGAAACGCAGGAAAGCCTGTTTGAATTCCTGCTATGGACGTGGGGCAGACAGGAGGGCCGCCTGTCCTACGGCGTACCGGAAATCCTGCTGTGGGATAAAGGCAGCGCCAACACCAGCCACGGCATTCAATCCCTGTTGAACGCGATGGGGGTCGATCACCGCACCCATGCCGCCGGTCACGCCTGGGCAAAGGGCGGCGTCGAACAGGGCAACAACCTCATTGAAACCCATTTTGAATCACGGCTGCGCTTTGAGCCGGTGTCGAGCATCTCGGAACTGAATGCCGCCGCCGCCCGCTGGGTGCGCGACTGGAACGCCAATTGCATCAAGCATGTCGATGCCCGCATTACCCGCGCCTCCGGCCTGCCGATGGTGCGGGACGATCTGTGGCAGAAGATTCTGGCGCACCCGGAGCGCCTGCGCGAAATGCCGGAGCGTTCCGTTTGCCAGTGGTTCATGACGGCGCGGGAACAAACCCGCACGGTGAAGAATCTGAAGATCAGTTTCGCGCACCCGGAAATCGGGCGGTCGGCAATCTACGACCTGTCCGCGTGGGCGGAGTTTCTGGGGCAGAACCTGCCCGTCAAGGTGACGCCGCTGCTCTTCCGGGAAGGCGCGATTCGCGTGGAGATTGAGCGTTTGGGCAGCGACGCGCTGGTGGTCGAGGCCGCGCCCACGCGCGAATTTGACGAATACGGGCGGGATGCGAACGCGCCGGTGTGGGACGGGACATATCACCGCGCGGCGGACACCGCAGATGAGCGCATGGCGAAGCGGCTGGCCAGCGCCGCCTATGGCGGGGCGGAGGGGAAGAACATCGGTCTCACCGAGGCCGACCGCCTGCGCGCCAAACAGACCAAACCCTTTGCGCATCTGAATGATGGCAAGGGCGTCATCGCGCATTCTCATCTTGGAAAAACCGAACTGCCCGCGCGGATTCTGCCGGAGGCGCGGGAACTCGCCACGCCGGACATTGCCGCCGCCCGCGCCGCAAGGATTGAAGTCGCGCCGCTGACGCACATCGAGGCGGCAAAGCAAATCAAGGCGCGGTTGGTGGAAGCTGGCGGCGCGTGGTCTGCCGCCTCGTTTCTGTGGCTGCAACAGCGTTACCCGGACGGCGTCGCGCCGGACGCGGTGGCGGCCATTGCCGATGAACTCGCGGCGGGGCGCGAGGCCGCGCCGCTGGCGCGGGTGAAGTGAGGAGAAGATTATGAGATCAGTTGATTTCAAGGCGCTTTTAGGCGGACTGGGCTTGTCCATTCGTGGATTCGCGCGGGAAACAGGCTTGTCCGTATCTGCCGCGCAGCGTCTGGTGACCCGTGAAGAATGGCCTGCCAGTGAAGCAAGCTGCCGGGTTATTCAAGATTGGGTCAGCAGAAACCAGGCGATTTCAGAAGTGCGTCGAAAGAGTGTCCCAAAGACGTTCCAAACGCCCGACGCGCCGCCCAAAAGTGTTTTGCCGCCCCTACATACCCTGCCGAGCAGAAAACGCCAGAAACGCCCGGAAACGGGGCCGCGCAGAAAGGGGACGTGGCCGGTTGGTGTTTACCCGGAACCGCTCAGGCGGGCACAGCAAAAACAGTTTGAAGGCGGGGAAGGCTCGCACCCTTCCCCGGATACAGCGCCCGGCAACGAAGCCGGGAAAATTTCCGCAGCAACCACTCAACTCACTGAGGAAGACATTATGTTACTACGAAGCCAGACCCTGTTTCCAGATACCCGCAAACATTTCGGTTTATTCCGCGACCCGTTTGCCGGGGAAATCCAGTCGCACGAGGACGTGTTCATCACGCCCGACATCCGCTATGTGCGCGAGGCAATGTTTCAAACCGCGCGTCACGGCGGCTTCATCGCCGTGGCGGGGGAGTCGGGCAGCGGCAAATCGACGTTGCGGCGTGACCTGATCGACCGCATCCAGCGCGAGAGCCAGCCCATCCTCGTCATTGAACCCTACGTGCTCGGCATGGAAGACAACGACCAGAAGGGCAAGACGCTGAAGGCCGGGCACATCGCCGAAGCGATCATGGCCGCCATCGCGCCGCTGGAGCGCACAAAATCCAGCCCGGAGGCGCGGTTCCGGCAGGTGCATCAGGCCTTGAGGGATTCGCGCCGCGCCGGGATGCGCCATGTGCTCATCATCGAAGAGGCACACGGCCTGCCGATTCCCACCTTAAAACACCTGAAACGCTTCTACGAGCTGGAGGACGGGTTTCAAAAGCTGCTGTCCATCATCCTGATCGGGCAGAGCGAGCTGAAACTGAAGCTGGCGGAGAACAACCACGCGGTGCGGGAAGTGGTGCAGCGTTGCGAACTCATGACCCTGCCGCCGCTGGAAAACCGGCTGGCGGAATTCCTGAAATTCAAGTTTGAGCGCGTGGGCAAGGCCGCCGCCGAGGTTATCGACGACTCCGGCATCGAGGCCATCCGCGAGCGGCTTGTTCTGCGCCCGCAAAAACGCGCGGGCGGAGGCGCTGCCGACCCGGTGTCGCTGCTCTACCCGCTGGCCGTGGGCAACCTTTTAACCGCCGCCATGAACCTCGCCGCCGAACTCGGCGCGCCACGGGTGACGGCGGATGCGGTGAAGGGGGTTTGAGATGAATATTCCCAAAAAAATCTGGCTCGCCGTGGCCGCCCTTGCGCGAGATTTCAGGGATCGCGCCGCATTCGATGCCATCAACGCATTTAGTCTTGAATGCTCATATGAAGAGATTATGTTCGTCGACCGCATGATTGTCGCAAAACGACGGGCGATAAAGCGGCGGGTGATGAACAAGAGCGTGGAACGCCGCGCAAGGGGGTTGAAATGAACGCCTTCCTGACCCTGTTTCTCACGCTCGCCTGCTGCGCGCTGGTGGCGCTGGATATCCGGGGCATCAGTCTCGCCAGCCTCGCCCGCCGCGTCCTGCTCGCGCGCCGTGTGCGTAAGAACCTTGGGCTGCGCTGGTCAGCTGCGTGGGCAATTACAGGAGGCCGCAAATGTTGACGGACATGCATCCCTCTCCAGGTAGGGCGGCATCGAAGAGCGCGCCGCATGTTAATCACGGCGCTTCCTTCGATCCCGCCCTACCTGAAGCCGCCCTACCTGACCCCGCCCTGCCAGAGGCGGCGCGTAGCGCAGGAGGGCGCGCCGCCCCCGACGGCCGCCCGCGCATCATCGTGCGGGCATGGTTTTCCGGTCATGGTTTCCCGCCTCCATTTTCTCTGGCGCGGGAACTGGCTGCGGCGCAGGCAAGCATTAAGCCGCCGCCACAGAAGCCCAGGAAACGCGGCGGGCGCGGCCTCTCTCGCTTCTCGGCGACCTGGCTGGTGCTGGAGTCGCTACCGGTCGGCAAGGCAAACGCGATGACAGCGGCGGAGGTCGAAGCGATCTGTGGCGCGATGCTTGAGGCCGAAATCCCCGTCCACAAAATCCTTTGCCGCTTGTACAAAGCGGGTCGCGCCGGGCGCTGCGGCGAAAAGATGCATTTTCGTTATTTTAAATTTCCAAACTGAATAGGAGGAATCCACATGGTCAAAGCCAAAAAAACCGCCGCCACCTACGTCTGTCAGAGTAAGGATGAAACCATGACGGCGATCAAGGAGCTGGGCGACTGCCAGCGCAGTCTCACCCGCATCAAGACGCGCCTGAACGACCTGATCGCCGAAAAAACAGCGGAAGTGCAGGGTGACATCGACACCCTGTCGACCCGCATCGAAACCCTGACGGCGGGGATAGCGGGCTGGTGCGAGGCCAACCGCGCCACGCTCTGCGCCGATGGCCGGAAAAGCGCCAACCTGATTACCGGCGAAGTCTCCTGGCGGCAGCGCCCGCCGTCGGTCTTTGTGCGGCAGGTCGACAAGGTGATCGACTTGCTCGCGCAACTGGGCAAGACCCGCTTTTTACGCGAGAAACAGGAAGTCAACAAGGAAGCGATTCTGGCGGAGCCGCAGGAAGTGGTCGGCATCCCCGGCATTACCGTCGTCACCGGCATTGAGGATTTCGCCGTGACGCCGTTTGAAGTCGAACTTGCGGAGGAATCATGAGCACCCAGATATTAAGAGTCCCTGTGCGCACCGCGTACAACACCTATACCGCCAATTTCGGCGGCATTCGCGCGTCGTGCTCGTCCAGCGCGTCGCAGGCGGCGGTGGCGTTAGCGCGAAAGATATATCCATCTGGTCGAGTTGCCCCGAATCCGACCCGTTCCGATGCGGGCGAAAATGCCGGTCGGTCGGAGTGGATCGTGACCGTGGAAGTGCAATGGGAGGAAGGCACATGAACCGTCAATATCACATCACCCCCGCCGTCGCCCTGAAGAAACTCTGCGCCGGTATCCGCGCCGAATGCGCGAAACAGGGCATCGACGATGACACCCGCCGCGCGATGATGTCCCGCGTCGCCGGGGTCGGTAGCAGCAAAGACCTGGACTTGCGGGGCGCAAACGCCGTCCTCGCCCACCTGCGGCGGTCAGATGGCAGAAGACAGAGGACGGAGGACAGTCAACATGCGGGCGCTTCGCGCCCGGTGACTGAACAGTCCTCTGTCATCCGTCCTCAGTCTTCTGAAAACGAGTGGCGCTTTGTGTTTTCCTGCGCCGCCGCCCGGCAAAAATACCTGCGCAAGATTTACCGGCAGGCGGAAACCCTGGGCGCGATGCAATCGCCGCCCGTCACCGTGATGCCCAAGAAGTACGTTGAGGGCATTGCAAGGCAGATGGTCAGCGCGGCAACGTTGCTTGAATTCTGCGGCGAAGACACCCTGCACGCCATCGTGCAGGCGCTGGAAACGCATATCCAGAGGTCGCGGCGCAACGCGCCGGTCGCTTTTTCTGATCCCTGATCCCTGACCTCTGATCCCTGAACATGACCGCCGACGAACTCCTCGCGCTCGCCGCCCTGCCGAATTTCCCGGATAGCGCCATTGACCTGATCAAGATCGCCGGTCTCAAGGGGGCGGCGGGGGTGATTACGGCGTTTCCGGGCGTCTCCTTTCCGGTGCCCGCCGTCGTGGGCGGCGGTAACGCCCAGGGCGCTAAAAACTGGGATCGGCTGGTCAAGGCCGCGGGCGAGGCGGTCGCCGCGCGCATCGTGCGGCACTGGCGCGGCACGGAAATGTATGTGCCAAGCTGCAGGTCAGCGCAATGGAGCCAGGCGCAAGACGCGATTCGCGCCCGCTTCGACCACCTGACCCAGGAGCGGGGCTACAGCGGCAACGAGGCGGTGTTCGAGCTGGCGCTGGAATACGGCGTCACCGACCGCGCGATACAACTGGTCTTGAAACGCCCCGGCAACACCCCGCCCGCGCCGACTGCGCCGGAACAACTGCGCATGTTCTGATCAGGTATCAGAGGTCAGGGATCAGGGATCAGTAAAAGTTACCGGCGGCTTCGCCGCCGCATGAATTACTGATACCTGATACCTGACATCTGACATCTGGTTACCGAAACCCTTCACCCTGACCCATCCCCCCTTTGCCGCCGATCATGGCGGCATGTCACGACAAAACACCACGGCGCTTGCCGCCCTCTCTTTTCAGCTCCCGCCCGCTTCGTCAGAGATACAGCTGACGCCGGAGGGACCGACCTTCCGCGCTGCGGATGGTTCCGGGCGTCCGCTGGATGTGTCCGCGTGGAAGATTGACGAACGCATTGCGGCGAAGGTCATCGCCCGCATGAAGGCGCGGACGAACGCCTGCCCGGTGGATTACGAACATCAGACCCTGCTGGCGGACAGGAATGGTCAGCCCGCGCCCGCCGCCGGATGGTTCCGGGAACTGGAATGGCGGCCCGGGCAGGGGCTTTTTGCCGTGGGCGTGGAATGGACGCCCCGCGCCGCCGAAATGCTGAAGGCGGGCGAGTACCGCTATGCCTCCCCCGTGTTTGCCTATGACCGGGTGACGGGCGAGGTCGAAGATGTCCGCATGGCGGCGCTCACCAATACGCCGGGGCTGGATGGCATGGCGAGCGTGGCGTTGTCCGCCGCGCTCTCGACGTTTAATGCTGATTTTTTAACTGAGGGAGACCCCCAAATGAACGAAACCCTGAAGAAACTGCTGGCGGCGCTGGGCTTGCCGGAAGCCACCGACGAAACGGCGGCGCTCTCGGCGGCAGCCGCGCTGAAGGCGAAAGCCGACAGCGTCAGCGCGGAACTGGCGGCGCTGAAAGCCAGAGCGCCTGACGCGGCCTCGGTGCCGCTGGAAACGGTGCAGAAGATTGTGCAGGAACAGCAAGGCGCAATCGCGGCGCTGTCGGCGCAGTTTGCCGAAGGCGAGATCACGCGCCTGTTCGAGGCGGCGGAAAAGGCGGGCAAGCTCATCACGCCGGAATACCGGGCGGTGCTGGAAGCCCAGTACAAGAGCAATCTGGTCGGCCTGAAGGCGGTTCTGGACGCCTCGCCCGTGGTTGCCGCGCTGAAGGGGATGCAGTCCGCCGCGGCGAAGGGGGGCGGCAAGCCGCCTCTGGCGGGCGTCTCTGACGAGGAACAGGCGGTGATGAAGGCCATGGGTCTTTCCGCCGATGAATTTTTAAAAGGAAAGGAGTAAATCATGGCAGCGGCAACGAACCGTATTTTGACGCCTTCGCGCGCGGGGGAGCAGTTTTCCGACCCGGCGGCGGCGGGGGTGGTGATTCATGAGGGCACGCTGGTGGCGCTCTCCGCCGCCGGTTACGCCGTGCCCGCCACGGCGGCCGGGGGAACCGTGCGCGGCGTGGCGGAACGCTCGGTGGATAACACGGACGGCGCGGCGGGCGATGTTCCCGTGCCGACCTGCCTGGGCGTGTTTTCTTTCCTCGCCGCTGGTTTTACCCGCGCCGACATCGGGAGTCTCGTTTATGTCGTCGATAACCAGACCGTCGCCAAAACCGGCGCCGCGCTCGCGGGCGTGGTGGTGGATGTGGATGGGGATTATCGCGTCTGGGTCGATATCCGCCCGGCGGCGGCGGTGGCCGCCACGCTGGCGGCCGCGGCTTAATCTTGAAAATTTGAAAGGATTTAAAGCATGGACATCAAACAAAGCACGCTGAATGCGCTCTTTACGGGTTTTAACGCCAGCTTTCAACAGGGCTTTGCCAGCCTGGGGGACGCGGGCAGCGTGTATGAGCAAATCTGCACGGTGGTTAATTCCACGACCGCCACTGAGACTTATCCGTGGTTGAAGCGCCTGCCCACGCTGCGCGAATGGCTGGGGGATCGGGTGATCAACCAACTGGGCGCGGCGGATTTTTCGATCAGGAACCGCAAGTTTGAACTCACCGAGGGCGTCGAGCGTGACGCCATCGAGGATGACACTTACGGCCTGTTCTCGCCGCTGTTCGTCGAGTTCGGGCGCGCTTCAAGAGAGCACCCCAACACGCTGGTGGCGGAAGTGCTCGCCAGCAATCCGGTCAGTTATGACGGGCAACCGCTGTTTGATGCCGATCACGTGGTGCTGGACAAGGATGGACAGGAAACCTCGGTGTCCAACGACATGGGCGGCACGGGGGCGGCGTGGTACGTGTTTGACCTCTCCCGCGCCATCAAGCCGCTGATCTTCCAGAAGCGTCGTGATTACCAGTTCCGCGCGCTCACCGACCTCTCCGACAGCAAGGTGTTCCTCTCCGACAGGTTCCTGTACGGCGTGGATGCCCGCGTGAATGCCGGGCCTGGCTTGTGGCAACTGGCGGTGCGCTCGCAACAGGCGCTCACGCCCGAAAACTACGCCGCCGCAAGGCAGGCGCTGCAAACCCTGAAGGGCGATTACGGTCAGCCGCTGGCGCTGCGCCACACGCACACGATGGTGCCGGTGGCGCTAGAAGAGGCGGCGCGCCGCATCGTTGGCGCGTCCCTCGAAACCGGCGGCGGCACGAACCCGTGGGCGGGCACCAGCCAGATTATCGAGAACCCGTGGCTTTAATCGGCAAAGCAGAAAAGGGCGGGCAAAGCCTGCCCTTTTCCGGATGACCCTGAAAGAAAGGATTGAACCATGGCAACGAAGAAACAACCCGGGGCTGCCGCGCCGCTTGCGGCTGTGGTCGAAGCGCCCTTGCTTCCCGACCTGCCGCCCGCCGTCATCCCGCACCTGCGCGTTCGCGCCTTCCGCGCGGGTCATCGCCGCGCCGGACGCGCGTGGCCGACGGAAGGGGTTACGGTGGCGGTGGATGAGTTCAGCAAGGATCAGGTTCTGGCGCTGATGGCCGATCCGAACCTTTCCGTCGACCTGATCGGAGCGGTGGAATAATGCCTTACGCCACGCTCGCCGACATGGTGGAACGCTTTGGTCAGGCCGAGATTGACCAGTGCGCGGACATCACGGGGGATGGCGTGCGCGACCTGGCGACGGTGGCGAAGGCCGCCGCCGACGCCGACGCGGAAATCGACGCGGCGCTGGCGCGGCGCTACCGGGTGCCGCTCCGCCCCGCGCCGCTGCTCATCAAGCGCATTGCCTGTGATCTGATGCGGGAGTCGCTCTGGGCGCTCTCGGTGCCGGAGGCGGTGAAAGACCGCGCCAAAATCGCCCGCCTGCTGCTGAAAAGCCTGCAAACCGGGGATGCGGTTTTACCCGGCCAGGCGGCGGCGGAGGGGAGCGCGGGCGGCGGGTTGGTCGAGATCGTTTCCGGGCGCGGGCAGCCGCCCTTTGCCTCGCCCGTGGTGAAGCGGAGAAGGTAAGCGTGTCGCTCCTGTCTGTCGGCCCCCTCCTGATCGCCCGCCTGAAAGACCGCTGCCCGTCGGTCAAGGGCAGGGTGCTTTCGTCTGGCGACCTCGCGGGCGTCAAGGAAGTCGCCCAGGTCGCGCCCGCCCTGCATGTGCTGCTGCAAGGCTATACGCCGCTGGAAACCCTGCCCGGCGGCGACGTGCGCTGGGCGGAAACCTGGAATGTGGTCGCCGTGGTCAAACACGCCGCAAGGCAGGGCCGGGCGGGGTCACAGGCGGAAGCGGCGGAGCCGATTCTGCGGGAAGTCATGGCGGCGCTGTCCGGCTGGCATCCCGGCTACCCGGCGGCGAACGGCCCGTTGAAAGCAGTATCCGGCTTCTTCCCCGGTTTCTCGGCGGGATACGCCTATTTCCCGCTGGCGTTTTTGGCGCAGGTGGTGACGGAGGGCGCGGGCCGGGGGGAAAAACAATGAGCCTGGCAACCTACGACATCAAGGGGCATCGCGCCATCCAGCGCGGGTTCCCCTGGACGTTTGCCTTTACGCGGCGGCAAAAAAAGGGGCGTGTGCCCGTTGATTTGACGGGCATGTCCGCCCGCATTGAATTTTGCGACAGCGCCAATCCCCGCGCGCCGACAATCACCTACACCAGCGCGGCAGGCAGGATTGCCCTCGCCGGGGCGTCGGGCGTGGTTGAAATCACGCTTTCCGCCGCCGACACCCGCGCCATCCGGTTCCGCCACGCCGCGCGCTACCGGCTGATTTTTACCGACGCCCTCTCCGCCGAGTCGGTTTACCTGTCCGGCACGGTCGAAATCGGAGGGGGTTGGCCGTGACCAACGAAGTGGTCGAACTCCACCCCCTCCAGCCCGCCGAAATCGTGGAGATCGGCGGCGAACTGGAGATTATCGAAGTCGCCCTGCAAGGGCCACCCGGCCCGGCGGCAGCGCGGTGGGGCGGCATTACGGGCGATCTGGCGGATCAGGAGGACATGATGGACGAATTGGGCGTGGATATTGACCTGGTCGCCCTCTACCAGGCGGCAAAACTTTAAGGAGAAGCACATGAGCACTCAAACCCGCATTACCGCCGTGGCAGAAGCCATCGGCGGAGACATCAAGACCCTGCTGGCCGCGCAGGGGGCGCTTGCCAACCTGACCACCACGGCGAAGGGCAATCTGGTGGCCGCGCTGAATGAACTGAAAGGACTGATCGACGGTCTGTCGTCCGGCAGCGCGGGAATCGATGACGCGGCGACCACCCCGGCAAACACCTGGTCGGCGAGCAAAATCGCCGAGAGCATCGCCACGGCGGTCGACAATCTGGTGAACGGCGCGCCGGATGCGTTGGACACCCTGAAGGAACTCGCCGACTATCTGGATAACAACGAGACCCTTGGCACCTCGCTGGTCGCCGCCATCGGCAACCGCGTGCGTTACGACGCCGCGCAGGCCATCGACACGACCGGTCAGGCGCAAGCCCGCGCGAACATCGGCGCGGCAGCAGCGGCGGACGTGGGCGACACCGATCATGATTTTGTCGCCGACTACAACGCGGCCAAGGCGTAACGGGGCGACGCATGAGCCTTGTCGATCATCTTACCGCCCTCTCGGAGGCCGTTGCCCACGACGTCAAGGCGTTGTCGGCAGGGTGCTCGTTTACGCTGCGCCGCGAGTTCTGGACGGATCAGATCGTTACGGCCTACGGGTACGACTGGGGGCGACTGGGCGGATCAATCAACGGATACGAAGACGAGTACGCGACGGTCATCGGGAGGTACCCCGGCATCGTGGTTGCGGGCAACCCGTCTGACCTGATTTATACGCCCCTGGCCGCAGCGGATGCGCCTGCGCCGCAAGTCGCCGCCGCGAGCAGCACGACCGGGCAGACAAACTACGGCGGCTGGCGCGCCTTTGACGGCGACGCCACGACGGAATGGCGCTCGGCGAGCGGTAATTACACCGAGGACGCAGGCGGCGCGGTGGGCGATCAGTGGGTTCAGATCGACCTGGGCGCAGTCGCGGCCTGCGGCGCGCTTGAGCTTGTGTTGGCGGATCAGGCGCACGCGCCGAAGGATTTTATTTTGTACGGCAGCCTCACCAATCCGGCGAACGACGCCGACTGGTACAACGCGGCAACGACGCTCGTGCAGGCTGCCGGAGTGACGACACCGCAGGTCTTTGAGATCGGCAATGGCGCGGCATTTCAGTACTTTCGATTGCGCGTCACGCGTATCCAGTACTCGGCTGCGACTGGCGTATACGTTGCGGGCGTGAATCTCTACGCGCGCGAACTGGCGCTGAAAAACACCGAAGACAGCATCGGTTCGTGCCTCTACATCAGACTGGATGGTGGCGCATGAATCAGAGGTCAGAGGTCAGAGATCAGGGATTAGTAAAAGTTACCGGCGGCTTCGCCGCCGCATGAATTACTGATACCTGATACCTGACCTCTGATCCCTAACAACTTTTAACGCACCATCAACACAGGAGAACATCATGGCAGAAACCAAACGCACCGCAATCATCAACGGCACGCCTTACATCGGCGGCATTGACATCGGCAACACTTCTCAACTCTCGGTCGCGCAGACCTACGAGGAAAAATCCCTCCCGAATTATCAGGGCGGGGGCGGCAATGACGATTCGTTCAAGCGGCTGACCGCCGTCACCATCACGCTGGCCGCCCGCAACGTCTCCGTCGCCACGCTGGAGGCGGCGCTGGGCGGCACGGCCACGGCGGAAGCCGCCGCGCCGGTGGCAGACGAG
The DNA here is from genome assembly GCA_031273565.1 of Zoogloeaceae bacterium. Classification (GTDB taxonomy): domain Bacteria; phylum Pseudomonadota; class Gammaproteobacteria; order Burkholderiales; family Rhodocyclaceae; genus Azovibrio. The sequence goes on from JAISRR010000151.1 coordinate 17,878, forward strand.
GAACACACCGTCGTCGCGCCGGGGCAGCTCATCAGCTTCGTGTCCCTGCAAGACCTGTCACAGACCCTGACGGTCACGGATTCCGCAGGGGCCACGACCTACGTCGAAGGCACGGATTACACCCGCAAACGCGGCGGCATCATCGTGCTGGCGGGCGGCGCGATTGACGCGGATGACGTCATCAAGGTGAGCTACACCCGGCACAAAGGCCAGCGCATTCAGGCATTGCTGCGCACGGCCAAGGAATCGAATCTGGAATTCGACGGCACGAACGAGCGCACCAACGCGCCGTGGTTCGCAAGATTCTTCCGCGTGAACTGGTCGCCCGCAGACTCGCTGGAACTGATCGGCGACGACTTCGCCACCTTCACCATCACCGGCGAAGTGCTGCGCGACGAAACCCGCGTGGGCGTGGGCGAGAGCCAGTTCTTTGAGCTTTTGGTCGGCGACCTGTAACGCACGGGCGAAAAGGAGCGCGTGATGCAAACCACCTTCGCCCTTGTCGACGCGCCCTCCATCGGGCGCGTTGTCCGCGTTCGGGAAATGACCGTAGCCGAAATCCGCGCCCTGATGCGGCTGCCGGGCGCGGCTGACAAGGCCGTGTTGCTCATCATGTCGGATGTCACCCTGCCTGAACTGGACGCGATGGCGGCTGAAGACGTGGAGCGTTTGCTGAAAAAGGCGGTGGAGATCAATGCCGCGTTTTACGGTTCAGAGGACAGAGGACAGAGGACGGAGGACAGTCAGTTACCGGCGCAAAGCGCCGCAAATCAACTGTCTTCTGAACTTGATCGCGCCGTCTCCCGCGTCATCCGCTGCGACCACCCCAACGCCTGGGATTATCCCTGGGGGGTGTTCAAGGCGGCGGTGGATGAACTGGCGGCTAGCGACGGAGAAAGGGGGAGAGGATGAGCACCAGAACCGCAAACGGGGCAACGAGCAGAATGGGCGCGATGACCACGAAGGCTATGCCGGTGATGATGGTGTTTTTGATGTGCTCTACATCCCAGCCGAAAGCGCCCACGCAGATGAAAAACGCGATGAAGAACCCGATAACGCACCAGCCGAAGGCGGAGGATTCGCGGCGCTCGCGTTCCGCCCGCTGTTGTCCGGTTTCAATCGTTGCTTTTAACATGACCAACCCCCTTCAAACTGAACGGTCTTCTGTCCTCAGTCCTCTGTCCTCTGCTCAGGGCCGCCATGTCAAAAACCGCACCAGCGTCCAGACGCTCCAGAGCAGAAAGACGACGATGGCGAGCAGGATGAATTCGGCGATGCGCCCGGTTGCCAACAGCAAGAGCGGCGTGGCGATAAACGCGGCGGCGACAATGCGGGTGAGCCAGATGATGATTTTTGCCATGGTTTCCATACGGGGAGTATAGACCATGACAGACATGAAGGTGGGCATCAAAATCACCGCCGATGGCAAACAAACCATTGGCGAAGTGGGCCGGGTCGTAGAAAGCGTCGAGAACATCGGAACCGCAACCTACCGCGCGGGCAGAAAAGCGTCGGACGGGATTATTTCCATCAGCACGCAGCTCATGCGCCTGCAAGGGTTGGCGGCGGCAGGGATGGGGGTTTCCGGGCTGGGCGATCTCGTCAAACTGACAGACGAATATGGTCAGATGGCCTCGCGGATAAAAATGGCGACGGATTCGGTCGAGGAGTACGAAGCCGTACAGGCGCGGCTGCTGGAAACGGCCAGCAACACCTACCGACCGCTCTCCGAGGCGCAGGAGATGTACCTCAGAACGTCTGACGCCCTGAAAAGCCTGGGCTACAGCACCCGTGAGGCGCTGGATGTGGCGGACAGTTTTTCGTACCTCATGGTCACGAACGCCGCCAGCGGCGAGCGGGCGGCGGGGGCGATATCGGCGTATTCCAAGGCCTTGCAAAAGGGCCGCGTCGACGCGGATGCATGGCAAAGCATCCTTGCCGCCACGCCGACCATTGTTGAAAAAATCTCCAGCGCCACGGGCAGGACGGCTGAAGAAATCCGCAAAATGGGCGCGGAAGGCAAGCTGGCGCTCGCCGACCTGAACGAAGGCTTGCGCCAGTCGCTCCAGCAGAACATGGCAGACGCGGCGAAGATGCCCGCCACGGTTGCGGATGCCTTTACCGCGCTACGCAACAGCCTTCAGGCGTATCTGGGGGAAGCCAATGAAGCGACGGGGCTGACGCAGCTTTTTGTCGGGGCGTTGGAATCTCTGGCAAAGAACGTTGACAGGCTGGCAAAAACAGGCGTTGCGGCGGCGGCATCCGCCATTGCGTATCTTGGTATCGCGGCGGCCTCGGCAACGGTTAAATTTGGACAAATGACCGCTGCGTCCATGGCGGCAGCCGGGGTGCAGCGGGCACAGGCGGCGGCGGCGGTGGATGTCGCGCGGGCGGAACTTGCGGCGACCGAAGCCACCATCGCGCATTACAGCGCGATTCGCGTGCTGGCGGTTTCATCCAGCCGCATGCTGCCGCTCTACGCCGCCCGCGCTCGCGCCGCCGCAGCGCTTGCGGCAGCCGAGCGGAACGCGCAGGCGGCAGCGGCAGAGACGAGCGTCCTTACGCAAAGAATGACCCTGGCGTCGGTCGCCGCCAACAGGCTCTCTGTCGCGCTTGGCGCGGTCGGCGCTGGATTTGTGGGTTGGGAGGTCGGCTCGTGGCTGCGCCAGTTTGATCTGGTCAAAAAAATCGGCAACGAAGTGGTCGAAGTGCTGCTGGATCTGTGGGCGACGCAGGTTTTTGTCGCCAAAGCGTTGACGATGCCGTGGAAAATCAGCGCGTCCTGGGATGAGTACATCGCCAAGCTGAAAGAAACCCGCGCCAGCATGAAGGCGGCCAACGAAGCCATTGACGCGGGCTTGTACGATGCGGGGGTGGGCGATGACGCGGCAGAAAGCCTTGAGCAGCCTTCCGCCGCCGCTGAAAAACTCAAGGAACAGATGGACGCGGCAAGCGAGGCCGCCAGGGGTCTGGGCATTTCGCTCGCCGAGTTCGGGCCGGTCGTTACGCCGGAATTCGAGAAAGTCACCGGGCAGGTGGATACCCTGAT
>JAISRR010000153.1 GCA_031273565.1 Zoogloeaceae bacterium
ATGTTTCTTTGTATGTTTCTTCCTCCCTCGGGGAGGGAGGGTTTTAGCGTCCCTCTTACCGAGGGGAGTTGCGCTTCTGGAAGGCCGCGACCACCCCGCCCCTTCGGGGCACCCCTCCACGGGAGGGGAATGGGTTGATTCCCCTCCTCCGGAGGGGTGGCAGGCGAAGCCTGACGGGGTGGTCAGGACGGTCGGGTTCGGAGGACTGAGGGCAGAAGGCAGTCGGTTTGCGACTCCCCATGAAGGCGAAGCCGCGCCTCACCGAACTGTCTTCTGTCCTCTGTCCCCTGTCTTCTGATAAAAAAACCCGCCAGAAGGCGGGTTTTTTGGGGTCAAGTGTCGCAGCACCCTGACAGCTTAGCGGATTTGCCGCCAGCTTTGGCGACCTTGTTTATTATTGCACCCCGTTCCTGCTATCCACTTACCGCTCTTTTCGTCGAAATGTAGAATGCAGGAGGACCTGGCGCCGCCGGAGGTGGCATCGACGGTGGATTGCTTGCCGAGGCTCTCTCCAACCTTCTTGCCCGTGTAGTTGATGGTAGCGGCCAGGCCCTTACCACCGGAGCGGAAAATATTTGAGCCATTGGTGACCTTGTACAGATCGCTTTTCGTCGGAGCGCCGTTGAACGGATCCAGTTCTATGCCGCCGCCGTCGACCGAGCTGGCGCAGGGATCATTGCTGGGCAGCATGAAGTTCACCATGATGTTGTTGCGCAGCGTTACGGCCCTGTCGATGATCCGCCAGGCCTCCATGTCGTGTGCGTTCAGATCAATATAGTAGCCCTGGGCGCCCGGCGCGCTGTAATTGATCTTGGCGCCAGCATCCGCGAGCTTCCAGGCAGCCCATGTTTCGGAAACGCCATTGCCGTCGGTGAAGGTATCCATGGGCGGCGCCGACGGTTCATATCCCCGGTTGACCAGATTGATATCCCGCTGGGCAGTCGAACTCACGCAGCCCGGTTTGGCGCCGCAGTCGCGCACGCTGTAGATGCTTTGCACATCGGTGCTTTCGACATCCGACTGTTCAAAGAACTTGCCGGTGCCCACGACGATCTGCCACTCGCCATCCGGCGCAGGCCCGATCCAGGGTTGTGCGGTAATCGGTTGCGGATTGCCATTCGGGTCGCGCGCTTCCAGAATGCTTGTCGCGGTTTTATTGACCAGATCGAATTTCCACAGGTTGCCCAGTATGTCGCCTGCGTAGGCAAGATCGGCGGTTCCGTCGCCATTCTGGTCTACCAGCATCGGCGTAGCCAGACCGTTCGGCGTGGCGCTGTTCCCCGCGCCGGTGTCAATAACCGTGTAGGAAGCGCCGGACGCCAGTTCCACCATAAACAGGCTGGCCTCGTCGTTCGTACTGTTGTAGCCGTTGCCGAAGACCGCGTACCATTTGCCATCCGGGAGCAGGGTGGGCGCCGCCCTGCCGTTGACCGAATAACCCAGTTGGCTGTGGGTGAATTCCCAGAGCACATCACCGGCGCTGAAGGAGGATGGATTTTCCACGTTCAGGGCGAAGTAGCTTTTTCCGCCGCGCCCCGTGGAGCCTACCGCCACGGTTTTCCAGGAGTTATTCAGCATAATGTCGGCAACGACCGTGGAGCCGTCGACATAGAAGGAGTGTTTCAGGGTATCGATCAGGGCGTATTGCGGATCGGCGAGTTTTTTCAGGTTGCCATGCACCGCTTCCGGGATGTAGGCGAAACGTTCCGCTCCGGTCAGGGCGTCAAAGCCGTGCAGCATCCCGTCGCCCGCGCCGACCAGCACCGATTGCTCGCGGGCGGGCCTGACGCGCCCCTCTGCGTCCGAGAAGTCCGCAATACGGTCTCTATATTCCTGCTGCTGCGCGCCCGTCAGGGCGCTTTTTTCGCTCCAGCCATCGTCGAAGGCCGTGACCGAAACCGGGCTGGAATTGACGATGTCCCCCAGAAGCTTCACCTGTTTGTTGCCATTCGAGTCTGTCCAGCTTCTCCGGCGAAAGCCGTTATAGTTCACCGTCTCGCCGGTCGTGGTGTCCTCATAGGTCTGGTCGCCGCGCAGGTAGTTGATCAGATGGTCGACGTTATAGGTCGTCTGTTCGGGTTTGTCCTTGTGCAGCAGGCAGGCGTCGCCTGTGGGCGGATTCCCCAGATTCGGGCGCGCCATGATGCAGTTTTCCGGCATCGGCAGACCGGCGGAGTGGTCGAGATCAACATCAATCGCGGATTTGGCGGAGGCCGTAAGACTGGTGGTGTCAAAAGCCATCGTCGAACCGCCTGCGCGGGTAAAAATATTGCGGTCCGTGGGTTTGGTCAGCGCAAGCTGTTCCGTGGCGCTCCACGCCTGATCGGTGGTTTTTGCGGGCACGTCGCCACAGGCCACCTCGCCTTTGAGGCAGGTGTTGTAGGCCAGCAATTCGCCGGTCCAGTCGCTGGGGCTGTAGCTGGCGGCATAGAGCATGGTGTCGACGTTCAGGTTTTGCGCGGAAGGCGCCGGGGCGGTATTGCTGCCATCCTGACCCGATATTTCGGAGAGCAGCGCCGCCAGCTTGCCCACGAATGTGCCCGCGTCTTCCGCCGCCGCCGTGCCACCGTGCCCGTTCAGGCCGGCGTGCATGAGGTCGTCGATTTTTTCATATTCGGTGTCCAGTCCGGTTGGGAAAGTCCACAGGATGTTTTTGTTCGTGCCTTCCGCCAGGAAATAGTTGACTTCCGTATCGGACAACCGCCCCATCACGCCCAGGCCAATGGTGAAGGTCTGCATGTGCTGCCAGAAGGCGGGGTCTTTCTTGGTTGGCGCGAGCAGATTGGGCACGCCGGGTTGCAGGTCATGATTCCAGTAATACATGGCGACATCCGCCAGACTGCTGGACACCGGATAACCGGGATTTTGACCAAAGAAAGGCGGTTTCGGCGTGTATTGGTATTTATTCCTCGGATCGCTGGTCTGGCTCACGTTGTTGGCGTCCGTTTTCCAGATCACCGGCCCGTTTGAGCCATCCACATCATAGTTGGTGGGCGCAAGGGAGGGACCGTTATAGTAACCATCCGTCATCAGGATGGCGAACGAGCGGCGGCAACCGAACACTTGACCCGACCCTGTGCCGTTATAAGTGTCAGGCGGGTACTCCAGCCACGGATTCTTGTGGGTGGTATTCGCAAAATAATTGCCGGTATAGGTCAGCGGGCGCCTGAGAGGCGTACCGCCGCCGTTCGTGGGTAACACTTTTACCCAGTCGTAAAAATCCTTGACGAATGTTTTGCCCGGGTACTTGGGATCACCGGCCGGAAAATCCAGAAAGGGCACCGGGCCGCGCCCGACTGACGTCACGACGCCGCTTCTTTGCCCGGGGCCGGTGGCGGTCATCTTGTTGATGGTGTCATAGCCGAGGCGAACGGTCTTGCCCCGCATCATGTTCCCCGGCTTGCTGGTGTCGTTTTTATCCACCAGATTGGCAAAGGCCAGCGAAGTGCCGGATCTTGCCGCCAGAACGCGGACGCGGTAATAGCTGTACCAGTTGGCGAAATTGCGGATTTCTTCTTTGGCGGTTCTCTCCCGTGGGGTGTCTTCGATCACGAGGTTGCCATCATCGTCTACAAATTTGCTGACCCGGTGTTCCAGCGAGTGATCTTTTCTGCTCGCATTGTTGGGCGCAAGGCTGGAGGCGTATTTTGTGTAATTCCAGACGGTTGCGTTACTGGCTGTTCCCAACGTTCCACTTCCATTTGTATCGCCGATGACATGCCTGCCCATCATGCAGGTTCGGGTGATTGCATTACCCGTAAAGTTGGTGTTGTTGGAAACTCTGTAGCACCAGCCGCGACCATGGTAATTACCTGGCACGACGGTGCCCGCATAGGGGGATGCACTTGTATAAGCCTGATAGTTGCTTGGAAAATCGACATCTCCCGTCCGGTAACTGTAACGGCAGGTGGCGTGAGGATTTCCCGTTCCGTGCGGTCCGACGACATCATCGTAGTAGGCTCTGGATTCCGGGACATCATTGAAAAGGATCGGGCAGGCTCTTTCGCGGATCATGGCATCCGTGACGTTGACCGTCGCGCTATTCGAAGTGCTCCCGTTCACCCTGACTTTGGAGACGCCGTTGGTGATTGGCTTGAAGGCATAGGCTTCGTAATTGAACGGGTTGGTTTCGGGCGCCTTCGTCTTGTCCAGATGCATGACGCCGTTAATCATGATGATTGGATCCCAGGTGTAATCGTATTGATTGTCTATTCTGGAATTGAAGCCCGGCACGTAGTCGTAATAAACGGCAGTGGAGGAGGTCAGCGTGGTGTAGGTGCCGCATACGCCGGGGGTGCCGGTAAAGCCATCGGTCATGACTTTGGGCCAGCCGCAACGTTGATCCATGTTGCCCCAGGTGACCAGTTTGCCGTTACTGTACGTAACGGGGGGCTGATAGGTAATGTCGGGGCTGTAATACTGTTTGTTGAGGAATGCGCCGACGCGATTATTCCCGCCACTGGGCGCTTCGTCCGGCATGTAGAGACCCTGAGTCCCGCCCATCGAACCCGAATCATCGTGGATGTAAATCACATTGGGATCCATCGACCGCTCCGCGACCATTGGCCCCTGATAGATGTCAAACGACATGGCGGTGCTGGAAAAAATGCCCGCGATTGCCATCAGCAACGCACGTTTGGAAAAGCCGGCAGCGTGATTTTTATACATGGCGACACTCCTGGAAAACAGAGTACGGCATATGCATAAAAGACAGAATGCCGGATGCGACCCCGCCCGCCTGCCTGCATGTGCCATACCCCAGCGCAGAACAAATTTATCTGCAATATGCATGAGATTGTACGTCTCATTCTATAACGATCTAATATGTTTTCATGCCGATCCGACAAACGGTTGAAACAGAGGGATGTACGGTAAAACAACCACTCACCGTAAAACAAACTCCGCTTCGAAGCACGCCAAAGGTAGGGCGCGCTCTCCGAGCGCGCCGCTCGGGTCGGGCGGCATCTACGATACCGCCGACGTCAACATGCGTCGCGCTCGGTGAGCGCGCCCTACCTAAAGCGCCCTACCTGAAAGCGCCTTACCTGAAGCTGCCCTGCCTGAGCGCACATTTGGAGAATGACGATGCGTGGATTATTCGCTTTGCTGGATGCGCCCTCTCTGGGGCGCGTGGTGACGTTACGGGAAATCACCGTAGCGGACGTGCGCGCCTTGACCTGCCTCGCGCCGGACGATTGGCGCTCGGCATTGCTGATCCTCTCGGATGTCGCCGCGCCGGAACTCGCGGCGCTGACAAGCGAGGACGTGGAGCGTTTGCTGAAAAAGGCGGTGGAGGTCAATGCCGCGTTTTACGGGCCGGAAGACAGAGGGCAGAAGACGGAGGACAGTCAGTTACTGGCGCAAAGTGCCGCAAATCAACTGTCTTCTGAACTTGATCGCGCCGTCTCCCGCGTCATCCGCTGCGATCACCCCAACGCCTGGGATTACCCCTGGGGCGTGTTCAAGGCGGCGGTGGAGGAACTGGCGCGGGAGGACGGGAAATGAGGCAGAGAGATTATCGCCAGGGGATAAAAAAGATCGCAAAGCAAAGGGTCAGTAACAGGATCACGACGGGCATAACCACGATGAGCGCGAGAACCGTGAACACCTTGCTTGCGCCAAACACAGCCGCGCCAAACGCAATTAAGAGCGGTAAAAGCACGTCCGCAAAGGTGGCGAGCAGGTCATTGCCTTTGCCGCAATCCTTGTTGCAATCTGTACTTGACATACCGCCCTCCTGCGGGGGTGAATAATCATGGGAGACCTTGAAACCAGTATAAAACTCACGCTGGACACCGGCAAGAGTTTATCCAACCTGAATCAGTTTGCCAGCGCGTTTCGTCGGCAAATGCTGGACATCGGCAAGACAAAGCTGGAGATTGACTGGATTGAGCATCTTGCCGAAGAGGTGCGCGCCGGAGAAACGGCGCTGGAATCACTCTCGGAGGAAATGCGCGGCTTTGTCGCCGAATTCAATTCAGGCCGTCAGGTCGCCGCTGACCGGGACGCGCTGGGCCTCAAAGAACATGCCGAGGTCGAGCGCCAGATTGAAGAAACCCGCGCCAGCATGAAGGCGGCCAACGAAGTCATTGACGCGGGCTTGTACGATGCGGGGGTGGGCGATGAAGCGGCAAAAAGCCTTGAGCAGCCTTTCGCCGCCGCTGAAAAACTTAAGGAACAGATGGACGCGGCAAGCGAGGCCGCCAGGGGTCTGGGCATTTCGCTCGCCGAGTTCGGGCCGGTCGTTACGCCGGAATTCGAGAAAGTCACCGGGCAGGTGGATACCCTGAT
>JAISRR010000092.1 GCA_031273565.1 Zoogloeaceae bacterium
CAACTGGAACGCCATCACGGCCTGTTTCGCGCGCTATGGCCTCAAAACCATCGGCGTGCGGGGCGGAACTCCGACGCTGCGGGCTTCGGCACAGGCGGCGGACCTCGCGCTTTTTCCTGCCGGTGAACGTCATACGGCATCTGAGACAGAAATTGTCACTTCCATGTCTGACCCAGCGACGAAATCCGCCCCCGAAATCGCCCTGTCCGATTCCCCCCCGGAAACCGCGCCGGATACCCCCGTTCTCCATAGCGCCCAGGTGGTAGACCGCCCCTTGCGCTCGGGCCAGCAAATCTATGCGCGGGGCGGCGATCTGGTGGTGCTGGCCAGCGTCAACCCCGGCGCGGAAGTGATTGCCGATGGTAGCATCCACATTTACGCGCCCCTGCGCGGACGCGCCCTGGCAGGCGCGGGCGGCGACGCGAAAGCGCGTATTTTCACGACCTGTTTCGAGGCGGAACTGGTGTCCATCGCGGGCGTCTACCGCACCTTTGCAGGCGGCGTGCCCGCTGAACTCGCGCGCCGTCCGGTACAGGTCAAGGCAGACGCGGGCAACGACCAATTGCGGCTCGAACCGCTGAAACTGGATTGATCCGGCATGATTTTCAACGCGAACGACACGGTAAAGCGGCAAAAAATTCCATCCACGAGTAGAATTCATCCTTTTATTTCGGAGAACATTCCGTGACCCGTATCATTGTTGTCACCTCCGGCAAGGGGGGCGTAGGCAAAACCACCACCAGCGCCAGCTTCGCTTCGGGTCTGGCCCTGCGCGGCTTCAAGACTGCCGTCATCGACTTCGACGTGGGACTCAGAAATCTGGATCTCATCATGGGCTGCGAACGCCGGGTCGTCTACGATCTCGTAAACGTCATCAACGGCGAAGCCACCCTGAATCAGGCCCTCATCAAGGACAAGCACTGCGACAACCTGCACGTCCTGCCCGCTTCGCAAACAAGGGACAAGGACGCCCTGACGGAAGAAGGCGTGGAAAAAATCCTGAAGGAGCTGGAACACATGGGTTTTGAGTACGTTGTCTGCGATTCCCCGGCTGGCATCGAGCGGGGCGCGGTCATGGCGCTCACCTTTGCTGACGAGGCGCTTGTCGTCTCCAACCCGGAAGTGTCTTCCGTGCGCGACTCGGATCGCATTCTGGGCATTCTGCAATCCAAATCCCGGCGCGCCGTGGAAGGTAACGAACCCGTCAAGGAACACCTGCTCATCACCCGCTATTCGCCCAAACGGGTCGACGAAGGCGAAATGCTCTCCTACAAGGACATCCAGGAAATTCTGCGTATCCCCATTATCGGCGTCATCCCCGAATCCGCGTCCGTGCTGCACGCTTCCAATCAGGGCACGCCCACCATTCACCTGGAAGATTCCGATGTGGCCGAAGCCTACAAGGATGTGGTGGCCCGTTTCCTGGGCGAAACCGTCCCCCTGCGCTTCGTGGATTACGAAAAGCCCGGCATCCTGAAGCGCCTGTTCGGGGGAAAATAGCATGTTGCCCCTGCTCTCCCGCCTCTTCGGCCACAAACCCGGAACGGCAGCCATTGCCAAAGAACGCCTGCAACTCATCATCGCGCACGAGCGCAGCGATCAGAACAGCAAGCCCGATTTCCTGCCCGCCCTGCAACAGGAACTCGTCGCCGTGATTTCCAAATACGTTTCCGTCAATCCTGATGACATCAAGGTGTCGCTGGAAAAACAGGATAACTACGAAGTGCTGGAAGTCAACATCGTGCTCCCCGAACCCGGCAACAATCGCTGAATCCCGCGCTCATCGAGCGCAGGGAAAGGTAAATTGTCGCGCATTGAAAAGTTTCATTCATTTCAGTCTTGACAGAAATGAATGAAGGGCTATACTGGCGTTCATGAAACTCACACCGATCACCGAACGTTTTATCCTGCACTGGGGGGAAATGGGCGCGCGCTGGGGCGTCAATCGCACGGTAGCCCAGATTCACGCGCTCCTGTACCTGGCCGGACAGCCGCTGGCGGCGGACGAGATTGCCGAAACCCTGTCGGTTGCCCGCTCCAATGTCAGCAACAGCCTGAAAGAACTGCTCTCCTGGCGACTGGTGAAAATCACGCATGTCATGGGCGAGCGGCGCGATCATTTTGAGACCTCCAAAGAAGTCTGGGAGTTGTTCAAGTTGATCGTCGAAGGCCGCAAGCAGCGTGAGGTGGAGCCGACGCTGGCGGTGCTCGCGGAATTTCTGGCAAGTCCCGATCTGGAAAAGGAACCCCCCGGCGCGCGGCAGCGCATTCAGGAGACGCTGGAATTCATTCAGGTGCTCACCACCTGGGCCAATGAAATGCTGCGGCAAGACCCGGAAACCCTGATGAAACTTTTGAAAATCGGCGCGAAGATTCGCAATTTTGTGCGCGGCGAAGCGGAGACGGATAAACCCGTTCCCTGACGCCACGCCCTGAACGGGCGGCTTTGCCGCCTTTTTTGAAGCCAGTAATTTCTGTTTTTACTGAAACTACAGATAGAAAGGATTGGAAAATGAACCCGCAGATTTATCCGCTGGAATTTCTCTACGATGGTCACTGCGCCATCTGTCGCTTCGATGTGGCAAACCTGCGCCGCCGCGACGCGCAGCGCCGCCTGATCTTCATCGATATTCAGGCCCCGGATTTCGACCCCGCGCCCTATGGCCGCGCGCTGGAAGCCCTGCTGGCGCGGATGACCGCCCGTCGGGCTGACGGCGTAATCGTGGATGGCCCCGAGGCGTTCCGTCTGGCGCTGTCCGCCGTCGGCTTTGCCTGGCTGGTCGCGCCCACGCGCTGGCCGGGCTTCTCGCACATCACCGAATGGGCCTATCGCTGGTTTGCGCGTAACCGGGTCACGCTGTCGCGCCGTTTCGGCGGCATCTTCGCCCGCCTGACGCCGGATTGCGCGGATGGCGTCTGCCACATTCCCCAACGCTGAAAACGGAGGCGCCATTTACCATGAACATCCTGCTCTGCGGCGCGGACGGTTTTCTGGGCCGCGCCATCACTTCTCGTCTTGAAGCCGCCGGACACCGGATCATCCGGGGTGTCCACCATGCCCGGCAACCCGGCGACCGGGCGATGGACTACCGTCACGATCTGGAAGCGGAAATCTGGCTTCCCAGACTGCAAGACGTAGACGCCGTCATCAACGCGGTCGGCATTTTGCGCGAGCGCCAGCCGGGAGATTTCGAGCGCATTCACCATCGCGCCCCTGCCGCCCTGTTTCGCGCCTGCGCCCGGGCGGGCATCAAAAAAGTCATCCAGATTTCCGCCTGTGGCGGCCCGGAATTGACGACCTATTTGCACAGCAAGCAAGCCGCCGACGCCGCGCTGCTGGAAAATCTGCCTGAGGGCGCAACGGCATTGCGTCCTACGCTGGTGTTCGGCGCGGAAGGCGCATCGACCCGGTTTTTTCTGGCGCTCGCCAGCCTGCCCGTGCTGGTCACGCCGCTGGGTATCGGCAAGGTACAGCCCGTGCATGTGGATGACTTGACCGCAGCAACGCTCAAGTTGCTGGAATCCGCGCCCACACCCAGCCGGATTCTGGATTTACCCGGCCCCCGCGCCATGCATTACGCGGATTGGCTGGAAAGTTACCGCAAATTGATGGGGCTTCCCCCTGCCCTGCACATTCCGGTTCCCAAAATCCTCATGGCGGCCACGGCCCGTCTGGCGGGCATTTTCCCCGGTTCGCTGTTGTGCCGGGATACCTGGAAAATGCTGGCGCAAGGCAATGTCGCCGATGCACAAGCGGGAACAAACCTGCTGGCGCGTCCATTGCGCGACCCGCTGGCATTCGCGCCGTCCGCAGCCACCCCGACGCTACGCCTGAACGCGCTCGCCCTCTGGCGGCGGCCTTTGCTGCAAGGCGTGCTGGCGGCAATCTGGCTTTTGACCGCGCTGGTTTCCGCCGGACTGTTTCCCATCGGGCAAAGCCTCGCCCTGCTTTCGCCCTTCGGATTTTCGGGCACGGCGGCGCTGGTCGCGCTGGCGGCGGCCAGCGGTCTGGATGCCGTCATGGGGATTCTGACCCTGCTCCGCCCCAGCCGACGCCTCTGGTGGAGCCAGTTGGCGCTCATGACCCTCTACACCCTTCTGATCGTCTGGCGCTTGCCGGAATTCCTGCTGCATCCCTTCGGCCCCCTCCTCAAGAATCTGGCGGTGGCCGCCCTGTTGATTCAATTACTGGCCGAGGAAGAAACGCCATGAACACCTATCTGATCGTCAAATGGCTGCACATCATCTCTTCCGTGCTCATGGTCGGCACGGGCTTTGGCACCGCCTTCTACCTGTTCTTCATCAACCGCAGCCGCAATGTGGAAGCCATAGCCGAAGTCAGCCGCCTCGTCGTGCGCGCCGACACCTGGTTCACAACGCCCGCCGTCATTTTCCAGCCGCTCTCCGGCCTGTGGCTGATGCAGCAAACCGGCCTGACCTTCACCACCGGCTGGATTTTCGCCTCGCTCGCGCTGTTCTTCCTCGCCGGCGCCTGCTGGCTACCGGTGGTCTGGCTGCAACTCAAACTGCGCGACATCGCCCGCGAATCCCGCGACGGACACCACCCCCTGCCCCCCCGCTACTGGCGCATCGCCCGTTACTGGGAATGGCTGGGCTACCCGGCCTTTATTGCCGTAACGGTGGTGTTTTTCCTGATGGTGAACAAACCGTTTTGATCGTAAAACCAACCCCGGTTTGAAACCCCGCCTTTCAGGGCAGTGCTTGGCGCGCATCGGGTCAAATGGCTATATATCATTTCTTCCGTGCTCAGAACCTGTTTGCGAAACGGCTACACCGGTTTTCCCGGGAACGCGGGCGTCCCCGCCCGCTT
>JAISRR010000189.1 GCA_031273565.1 Zoogloeaceae bacterium
GGCGCAACCTGCCCCGCGTAATGCAGTTCATGGGTGGTAAAGAGATAAAAAGACACGCCAATCCACCCGGCAATGCCGGTCAGGAAGGCGTAATAAAGGCGCATACTCTTGATATAGGCGCGAAGAAACCTGAAAATCATGCAATGCCATTGTGATGTATTGAGCGCTGGGTATTCTAGCATGGCGTAGTCGTGTGGCCTGTCGGGACTGGAAGAACAGCGGTCACACCATTTACGGCAGCAATCCTCCATCTGCTTTATGATATGCGCCCATTGCGACAAACGGATTTCGTCCCATGACAAACACCCACACAAATGACATCAATGGCTTTCTCGACTATTGGGAAGCAGAAGGTGCGGCCTATGCCCGCGCCGGGGATTACGTCTGGATGGCGGCGCAGGTTCCGGAGGCGAAACGGGTGCTGGAAATTGGCTGCGGCGCGGGTTTCGGGACGCAGGCTTTGCTGCAACGCGGCTTTTCAGTGCTGGCGGTCGACGCGCTGGACGCCTGTCTGACGACAACGCAGGCCAGAATTGCGAATGTCGGACAACCAGGCGAGGTCGTTTTTTTACAGGCGGACATCGCCGCGCTGGTCGATGCCGCCCGACAGACCCTCTTCGACTTTCAGCCGCAAGTCGTGCTCTGCTGGCTCATGGGCGCGCCGCAGGAAACGACCGGCGCGGCGGGCAAAACGGACAGGGAAGCCTCTGCCGCCGTTGCCGCCTACCGGGAAAAAACGCATCGTCAGGTCGCGGAACTGGCGGCCAGCCTGCCCGAAGTCGTCGCCGTGCATCTCATTGACCGCACCGCGATTCCCTGGCAGGCCAAGGATTTGGGGCGTGACACGCTGGTGCGTTACCATCTCTTCAAGACCTTTGCCGACCTGCCTTTTGACGCCGTGCGCCGGGATGCCTTGTACCGCAAACTGGAAGGACGGGTGGATGAAGCGGGCAAGCTGCAAAGCGAACTGCGCCGCGCCCACCCCGCCCTGAAAAGCGTCACGCCCACCCTGGCCTCGCTCGTGGCGCGGCGCAGAACAACCTGAACCCCAAAAAAGGAGATCGAAAACATGCTGGCAATCATTGGTGGCAGCGGCCTGACCCAACTTTCCAATCTGGAGGTTTCGCACCGGGAAGTGGTGCGCACGCCCTATGGCGAACCCTCCGGCGCGCTGACCTTCGGGCGCGTGGGCGGGCACGATGCCCTCTTTCTGGCGCGGCACGGTTATGGGCATTCCATCCCGCCGCATCTGGTCAATTATCGCGCCAATATCTGGGCGCTGAAGGAAAGCGGCGCCAAACGCATCGTATCCGTCGCCTCGGTGGGCGGCATCCGCGCCGACCTGAATCCCGGCGACATCGTGATTCCCCACCAGATCATCGACTACACCTGGGGACGCAAAAACACCTATTTTGACGGTAACGGAGCGCCCGTGACGCATGTGGATTTTACCGAGCCTTACGACGCCACCCTGCGCCGCCAACTGATTGCGGCGGCAGTCGCGGTGGGCATTCCGGTCAAGGACGGCGGCATTTACGCCGCCACCCAGGGGCCGCGTCTGGAAACGGCTGCGGAAATCGACCGCTTTGAACGCGATGGCGCAGTGGTCATCGGCATGACCGGCATGCCGGAAGCGGTGCTCGCGCGCGAACTGGAAATCCCCTACGCTGCCATTAACCTGATCGCCAACCACGCCGCCGGTCGCGGGCAAAGCGCCGACGGCATCCGCTTCGAACGGCTGGCGGAAGTCTTGCGGACAGCGATGGGACTGGTGAAGAAGGTGATCGAGCAGGTGGTGGCGCAGGCAGAAATCAGGTGACAGGAATCCGGGATCAGAACCGGAGTCGGTGGCGATGCCTGGTAATATTTACAATGCGTTGGAGATAATCGGGAGCATCGCTCATGAAATCTGCCATAACATTTGCAATTCTCTGCGCCAGTACGCTGGCCGTTGCCGAAGAACACGGCGTTTACTTCGCGTACAAGGATTGGGAAATCGTCTGCGACAACACTCTCACCTGCCGGATGGCGGGTTATGACCGTAGCGACAACGCCAGCGGTTCCGTGCTGTTCACCCGCAGCGCAGGCCCCGGCACACCTCTGGACGGCAAGATGATGCTGGCGGACGACGATAACGGCAGTCCGCCGGTTTTGACCCTCTGGATCGACGGTCAATCGCTGGGCGAGTTGAACAAAGGCCAAGATGATGTCTATCCGCTGACGCCGCCACAAACTCGCGCCTTGCTCGCCGCCTTGAAAGGCGTCGGCAAAATTACGTTCAAAGGGGGGAAGCCCCCTTTTGTGCTGTCTGGCGCGGGCGCATCCGCCGTTATGCTGAAAATGGACGCAGTGCAGGGTCGCATCGGTACCCCGGGCGCGCTCATCCGCACCGGGGAAAAGCCGGAAAACAGTGCCCGTCCCGCCCTTCCCGCGCCAGTCATTCATGCGGCCAAGGTTAGCGATGCGCTGCCGCGCCCCCTGACTGCGCCGGAACTCGCCACCCTCAAACCCCGGCTGCTGCAAACGCTGGATAAAGAAATGTGCGATGTCTGGAACCCGGAGCGCATGGAAGGCGAAGAACCTGCCCTGACCCTGACCCCGCTGGATGCGGAACACGCCTTGATTTCCACCCTGTGCTGGTCTGCCGCGTATAACATGGGCAATGTCTACTGGATCATTGACCGTGCGCTCAAGAAAGCGCCGGAACAAATCGGCCTGGAAGCAAACCATTATCAGAAAGGCGTGCTTTCAAACTGGCACAAGGGGCGCGGCATTGGCGACTGCTGGAGAAAAGAAAGCTGGGTCTGGGATGGGCGGGAATTTCGCCAAAGCGAAATAACGGGTTCTGTCGGGTGCCACGGCATCCCTGCATGGCGTTTTCCAATGTTCGTCACGGAAGTGAAACCGGCGGAATAAGCATCCCTCCTCCCCCGATACGGTCTTCAGTGTGTAGAGCGGTAGCGGGTTTCGACGAAGCGACAGCAAAAGCAAAGCGCCTTCCACCCTTCGGCCGATGCGCGCGCACAACCGCCTTATGTATAATTCTTTTTATACAGCTTTTGAAACCGGGTATACCCCTCCAAGGTGTCTACTATTCGTTAGGTGCTGAAAATGATCAGTGCATTCCTCAATCGTCGGCTCCAGCACTTCGCTGAGTGGTGGCGCGCGCCAACCAAGCCAAGAGATCGGGTCATGGGCGCAACGATTGGAGGGCTTGGCTGCTTTTGGATAGGAGTTATCGGGAGACTTCTTCTCGGGCCACTCCCCGTATCACTAGCCACCCTGGGTTGGTGGGCGCTTGGCTCGGTTATTTTGGGCATCATTCTTGGAGTGGTTTTTCCGAAGATCATCGCTACTGTCTGCTTCCCGTTCTCTTTATTCGGCGGCAGTGGTAGCTAACCAAGCGCTCAAGCCGATGTCCATGCCGCCACTTTGTGGCGTCATGGCCGCAGTTTAGCCAGGGCGTCAGGTACCCCAGTATGGAATTGGAACAAGATCAACTCAAAGTCCGGCGTGCTCTTGTCCGGGCGCAGTACGGTGATCTCTTCGAGCGTGTGGCAGCCATCCTCTTTGAAGATGATCCTATTGACATCAACTACGAATCGAACACTGACGAATACGAACCAGAAGCAGAGACTATTCTTCCTCGCCTCAATCTCGCGATGAGCGTACAGGATGTAGAGGCAGTGGTGCATCAAGAGTTCTGTCGCTGGTTTGGGGCAGAAGAAGCTGGAGAGCCACAGCGCTACCATGCGGTCGCGGCAAGGATTTTCGCGGCGCTTCACAAAGCAGAGCGCAAAGCTTTTCATGAGAACGGATTTGTACCAAAAACCACACCCTAACCACTCTTTACAGGGGGCGGCAGCAAGCTGCCGCCCCTGAACTTGTACGTTAGTCATCTCAAGGAAACGCCGTGGCATTTGACATGTACGCCGGAGATCGTCACGAGGCAATCCACGATCAGGACGAGTACATCTTTTCGTTTGCCTTGGAAACTACCGGTGCATTCCCTCAATTGGAGGCGATGTGGTCAAGGTTCTATTCCGAGTTCAGCCTTACGCCCGAACAGGCCGGGGCCTTGGTCCACGAACTACTTTTGCTTCACAAGCGTTTTGGGGCTCAAAGTGGTAAAGGCATGGCGATTCTGGTCTTGCAACTGGCCCAATTTTTCAGTGCTGCCGCGCAAAGCGACAGCACGGTTCGGTGCGTTGGTGACTGATATGCCTAACCCTGCGCTCAACCTCGCTCCTTTCGGTCGCTGGACGCTGCGCGATAAAGCCACGCAGCGCTGGCTAGTTGCTGGGATGTCCCGCAAGTGGGCCGCCCCTTACCTTCAACGTTAGGCGTGCAAGGAGAGTGTCATGCTGCATCCAGCAACGAAATTGAATGGACTCACCAACATCGGCCCCACAATCGCAGACAGACTTGAACCGGTCGGAGTGAAAACGGTTGCTGATCTCAAGAGGGTGACCCCCGCTGGAGCTTATAAGCTCGTCAGAGACAATAATCCAGACAAGACGATCCCGGTCTGCTACTACCTATACTCACTTCAAGGTGCGCTGGACGAAGTGCACTGGAACGATCTGCCAGAGCGCTTGAAAGATGAATTGCTTGGGCAGGTCAAATGAGTTGCATAAGTGTGCCCATGAACGAGCGCATAAGTTGGACATTTTCGTCTGTGGGACGGTCGGGTTCCAACGAAGCGCAGCGCAAGCGCTTTCCGCCAGCATTTAACCTGTGCCACCTGCACAACCGCCAAATGGTGGAATGGTGAAACGCCTTCCACCCTGCACACACGATTCCAAATAGCGCCGGACAAAGTGTTGCGGGTAACAACAGGGGCGTGAACGCGGCGCGGTTACGCGCCGCCCGCCAGTGCCGTCCGGGCGCGTTGCAGCCATTCCCGGTTGATCTCCCTGGCATGGTGGTTGTCCCAATAGCGGCTGTCGCCAACGATCTCTTCATACAGGGCGCGAGCCTGGGCGCGATCTGTTTCGAGGCCGTGGGCGACGAGCCAGTCGGCATAGCGGCATTTCGCTTCCGGGCCTGAGGCGATGGTCAGGGCGGCGTCGAACGCGGCGCGAATGTCGCCGGAAGCATTGCCCGCCAACGCACGCGCGTAGAACAGGGCCAGGTCGGGCTGCTGGCGACGCTGCGGATAGGTGGCGAACAGTTTTTCCAACGCTTCGAGCGCGCACGCCGGTGCATCGAGTTCCAGCCATACCCGCGTCATGCCGATCAGGAGTTCAGGATCGCTTGCAAAAGGGCCGTTGGCCGCCTGCTGGTATTGTTCGAGCGCCGCCTGATACGCGCCGGTTTCCAGCAGCGCGCTGGCAAGACGAATGCGATTGCCGATGGTCGGCGCCATGTCAAATGCCTGTTCCGCCGCGCGCAATTCCCGCGTCGGGTCGACGATATTCGCCAATGCGCGCACGGCATTGCGCCCCACGCGGCTTTGGCGCAAGTCCGGTAGATAAATGGCAAAGAAATAAGCCACGCTGCCCATCAGGGGAAATGCAAACAGGATGAACAGCCAATAATTGTTCTGGCGATGCCTGATCGCATGGACGGCGAAGTACAAGGCAATCAGAACGTGCAGGCCAACTCCAAGAACAGGCATGATCTTTCCCCGACAAAATTGTCCGGGGATAATAATGGGTTATGCCCGGACTGTAAAATAATCTGTTTGGCGTATCATGCCAGCCCGTAGCCTGGGTAAAGCCGAAGGCGCGACCCAACATCGGGCGGTAGCGCAGGGATGAAGCGTTTGATGTCGGGTTACGCGCTGCTTACCCAAGCTGCATTACCCATCCCTTTCACCCGCCTCTTGCGGGGCGCTTCCGTTTCTTCGCCGAACGTGCCGATGCAGCGTTACCCGTCAATGTCGCCTTCTGATGACCAGATGATGACAATAAACTTGTGTGCATCGCGTCGCCCGCTGTACACCCCAAAGGGAGAGGGAAACCCATTACGCACCATGACAGTGCATCGCGCACCATTACCGTGCCAGCACCCGCACGCCTTCCAACACCAATCCTTGCGCATGCCGCAGGGGAATCTGCAGCCGGGATTCCAGTCGCGGGGCTGCGCCGCCGGAGAGGAAGCAGCAGGCGGCGTCGGGCAGGCGGTGGAAGGCGCGTTCCACCGCGCCGATGTGCGCTTCCAGACAGCCAGTGACCATGGCGTCGACCGTATTACGCGGAAAATCCGCATACCGGCCTTCTGCCTGTGGCAACCGCGCCGTCCCCTGCGCCAGCGCCATTTGCATCATCTCCAGACCGGGCAGAATCAGGCCGCCGACGAAATTTCCCTCGCCATCCAGACTGTCGATGGTGGTCGCCGTGCCCGCCGTGACCACCAGACAGGGGCGCGGCTCAAGCTGGCGCGCGCCGATCAGGGCGCACCAGCGATCCACGCCCAGCGTTTCCGGGCGCAGGTAGCCGTTCTTCACGCCTGCGGCGGCGGCGGTGGCGCTTAAACGGGTGAGCGTCAGCGCGGGATAATGGCGGGTCAGCATCTCCGTCAGCGCGGCTTCCCGTTCGGCATCGGCGACGCAGGCCAGAAAAGCCGCGCGCGGCATCGCCTGCGCTGCGGTCAACACGCTGCCCAGTTCCGCCAGCCGCCGCCATTCCAGCGCGCCCTGGGCATGCCAGCCGGAAGCATGGGCAAGCCCCCATTTCAGGCGGCTGTTGCCCGCGTCAAGACAGAGCCGCATCAGGCCGCTCCCGCGCGCAGACTGACATCGCCCGCCCAGAAACGTTCCAGACCATCCGCTGTCGCCAGCAGCAACGCGCCATCGTCATCGACGCCCCGGCAGATGCCTTCGACGATGCGGCTGTCTTCGTGCAGACGCACGTTTTTATCCTGCCAGACATGGCGGAGTTGCCAATCGGCGCGCAGGGCAGCGAAACCGGCGTGGGCGAACAAGTCAAGATGGCGCGCCAGTTCCGTCAGCAGCGCCGCCAGCAGGATGTCGCGGCTGGGCGTTTCCGCGCAGCAGTCGACCAGTCCGGCGGTCGCCTGTTCCGGCACTTGCGGCGCAAAGAGGTTAATGCCGACGCCGATAACCGAGGCAACGCCGCGCGTGTCGCTGGCAAGTTCAATCAGGATGCCCGCCAGTTTGGCCGCGCCGCCCGCGCCGCAATACAGCAGGTCATTCGGCCATTTGAGGCCGAGGTCGCGCGCCCCCAACCCATGCAGGGCGCGATGCAGCGCCAGCCCGACGGCCAGACTCAACCCGGCAAGACGGGCGTCTTTCCGCCAACGCCAGAGCAGGGAAAAGGTGAGGCTGTCTTCCGGCCTGGAAATCCAGACCCGCCCGCGCCGCCCGCGCCCCGCCGTCTGCCGTTCGGCGACCAGCACGGAGCCGGAAGGCGCGCCCTGCGCGGCGCGCTCCAGCAACAGGGCGTTGGTGGATGGGCATTCCGGCAGGATATCTACGTCGAAACGGGAAGCGTAAGCACCGAGGGCTTGACGGAGGCGTTGCATTTCGGGTGGTCAGGTTGTCAGGGATCAGAGGTCAGGAACACCACTCCCTCTGGCGCTGCGCGCCACCTCCCTTTAAGAGGGAGGCATTAAAAGCCCCCTCACCGAGGGGGGGGGCGGCGAAGCCGTCGGGGGGAGTGGTCGGGGAGAACATACAGGATGGCGTGTTTACCAGCAAGCAATCCAGGTAGGGCGCGTTCTCCGAACGCGCCGTGCGTTGACGGCGGCGGTTTCTACGATGCCGCCCGACCCTACTCCAACCCCAGTTCCTGAATCTTGCGGGTGATGGTGTTACGCCCAATGCCCAGCGCCTGCGCGGCTTCGATGCGGCGACCGCCGGTGTGTGCCAGAGCGCGGTTAATCAGGGTGCGCTCGAATACCTGCACCAGCCGCTCATGCAGATCGGGGGCGGCGGCGGCCAGCAGGCGGTCGACTTCCGCCGCCAGCCCGTTTTCCCAATCGCCGCTCGCCACGACTTGCGCCGGCGTTTCGCGCAGTTCCGGCGGCAGGTCGTTGATTTCCACCTGTTGACCGGGCGCCATGACGGTAATCCAGTGGCAGAGATTTTCCAGTTGCCGCACATTGCCGCTGAATTCCAGCCCGGTCAGATATTTCAGGGCGGCGTCGGACAGACGCTTGGATTCCCCCCCCAGTTCCTGCGCGCTTTTCTGCAAAAAATGCCGGATCAGCAGGGGAATGTCCTCACGCCGTTCGCGCAGGGCTGGCAGGCGGATGCGGATGACGTTCAAACGGTGGAAGAGGTCTTCGCGGAACAATCCTTCTTTTACCCGACCTTCCAGATTTTGATGCGTGGCGGCAATGACGCGTACATTAGCCTTGATCGGCGCATGCCCGCCGACGCGGTAAAAGTGCCCATCGGAGAGCACGCGCAACAGCCGCGTCTGCAATTCCGCAGGCATGTCGCCGATTTCGTCGAGGAACAGGGTGCCGCCATCAGCCTGCTCGAAACGTCCCCGGCGCTGGGTTTGCGCGCCCGTGAACGCGCCGCGTTCGTGCCCGAAAAGCTCCGATTCGAGCAAATCTCTGGGGATGGCCGCCGTGTTGATCGCCACGAAAGGCGCGTCCTTGCGCGGACTGTGCTGGTACAGGGCGCGCGCCACCAGTTCCTTGCCGGAGCCGGATTCGCCGGTAATCAGCACGGTGGTGTGCGATTGGGAAAGCCTGCCGATGGCGCGAAAGACCTCCTGCATGGCAGGCGCCTGCCCCAGAATTTCCGGTGTCAGGCCAACGGCCTCAACTGCACCATTTTGGTGCAAGCTCTCGTCGATCGCGCGCCGGATCAGTTCTATGGCCTGATCGACATCAAAGGGTTTGGGCAGGTATTCAAAAGCGCCGCCCTGAAAAGCGGCGACGGCGGATTCCAGGTCTGAATAGGCCGTCATGATGATGACCGGCGTCTGGGGATGGCATTCTTTGACCCGTTTCAGCAAATCGAGGCCGGAAGCGCCGGGCATGCGGATGTCGGAGATCAACACCTGCGGCGTTTCGTCTGTCTCCAGCGCCTCCAGCGCTTCACTGGCGGAAGCGAAGCTCCTGAAGGGAATATCCTCCCGCGTCAGGGTTTTTTCCAGCACCCAGCGGATGGAACGGTCGTCGTCAATAATCCAGATCGGTTTCATGGCAGTGTTTTAGCAAGGTTGGTGCCAGAAGACAGTAATTTATGCGGCGGCAAAGCCGCCGGTAACGGTTCTGTCCTCTGTCTTCTGTCCTCTGATCGGCAACCTTATCAGAAAGCAAGTGTATCCGGGGCGGCTTTCGCATTCGATCATCCCCTGATGCTGTTGCACAAAACTTTGCGCCAGGGTAAGACCGAGACCGGTGCCATCAGGACGACCGGACACCAGCGGATAAAACATGCGCTCCCTGAAATCATCGGGAATGCCGGGGCCGTTGTCGATGATGGAAACATCAATCGCCAGACGGAAACGACGCTTGACCAGCGTCACCTGACGCGCCGAACGGGTGCGAAAGACAATTTCCCCCTTGCCGTCCATCGCTTGCGCGGCGTTCCGGGCGACATTGAGAAAGACCTGGATCAATTGCTCGCGGTCGGCGGTCAACTCCGGCAGACTGGTATCGTAGTCGCGCAGGATCGTGAGGGTTTCCGGGAATTCCATGTGCAGAAGACTGCGCACCCGTTCCAGAACTTCGTGCACGCTCATCAGATGCGGCTGCATGGCGACCCGGTGCGGGGAAAGCAGGCGCTGCATCAAATCCTGCAAGCGGTCGGCTTCCTTGATGATGACCTGGGTGTATTCCCGCAGGGCGGGATTGCCGAGTTCGTGTTCCAGCAATTGCGCCGCGCCGCGTATGCCGCCCAGAGGATTCTTGATTTCGTGCGCCAGATTGCGAATCAACTCCCGGCTGGCCTGTTGCTGTTCAATCAGACGCTCTTCCCGGCTCGCCTTCAATTGCTGGTCGATGGGTTGCAATTCCAGCAACATGCGCACGTCTGGCGCTTCGTCGGATTGCATCGGCGTGACCGTGCAATTCAGGTGCAAGGTCTCACCGTCTGGCTTGCCCCGGTGAATTTCCACATTCTGGCCGGTATAGCTCCAGTTATTGATGATGGCGTTGTTCAGCGCCTGTTGCAGTGTCGCGCTGTAGTGAATGACCGTTTCCAGCGCCTGCCCAAGCAGGGCGCGACCCGCTGCTTTCAGCAGGTTTTCAGCGGCGCTGTTGGCGTAACAGACCCGGCGTTCGGCATCGAGCAGAAGTACGGCGGATGCCAGATAGTCGAGGCCGCCCAGAGGAGAGAGGGTTTTGTGCATGGGGGGGTTAAGCAAATTTTGCACCCGCCCAAATGCACGGGCTACTTGAGCCTGGAGATTTCCCGATTGATTTCAGCGAGATTGCGTTCGTTGCGCGCGACTTCTTCCCGGAACGGTTGCAGACGATCTTCGCGTTTCTGGGCATTTTTTTCGTTCCCCAGACGAATTTTTTCCTCCTCCGCCAACCTGGCTTTCGCCGCGTCCAAAGATTGCTGAGCAGAGGCGAGTTCCTGATTCAGAATGGCGCGCCGGTCATTGTCCCTGGCTTTCTGGGCGTCCGGCTCCACTCTGGGGTAACCGACTGGCGTCGGATTGGCCGCCGCGCCTCTGGTGCGTCCCGTCGTCGTCGCCGTAGACGGCGGGGCATCCGACTCGATCTGCAAACGTGTGCAATTCTTGGCGTTCTTGTCGGCGGGAACATTCGAGAAGGTGGGGTGACCGTCCGCGTCTACACATTTATAAATCTGGCTCCAGGCCGGCGCTGCCGCCAGAAGACCTGTGATCAGCAACAGGCAGGCAAAAAAAGACTTTTTCATGGTCGCAACACTCCAAGCAGAGGGCATACAGTGTAACAACATCACCGTGGATAGGAAAGCACGGAAAACACCGTGTCGCGGAAAACACCGGGATGACAAAACAAAACCCGCCAGCGGCGGGTTTGTTGGCTTGCGAAAAAATCAGCGCAATCCGGCGGCGTATTCGGAAACCGCCTTGGCGTCATGGTCGGTCAACCGTTCGGCAATGACGCGCATCATGTTTTCCGCGTCGTTGGTGCGTTCGCCGCTGCGGAATTTCTGCAATTGCGCGGCGATATAATCGGGGAACTGACCGGCCAGACGGGGATACTGGGCAGGCAGACCATAGCCGGAAGCGCCATGACACCCGGCGCAGGCGGGCACGCCCTTGCCGGCGTCACCGGCGCGCCAGAGCTGGCGACCCCGATTCACCAGATCCGCCTGCGTGGCGCTGGCGGGCTGCACGGCCTGTTTGGAAAACCACCGGGCGAGATTCAATTCTTCGCCATCGGGAATCTGGGATATGGTGGCGTCCATCGACGGATCGCTGCGTCGCCCCGCCCTGAAATCTTTTAACTGCTTGACGATATAGTCGACGCCCTGCCCCGCCAGATGAGGAAACATGGAGAGCGGGCTGTTGCCGGTGTCTCCGTGACAGCCAACGCAAACGGTTTCCGCAAGCTCCGGACCGGGGACTTTGGGGGTAGCTGGGGGATCAGCTTCAAGAACGGCTTCCTGAGCCATCGCGTTAAAACTAAAACCAGCTGCGACAAATAATGCCACCGCCATAGTGCGAATCATATCCAAACTCCTTTACGCAAAAGAGGCGAGAAAATCCTGCCAAGGGGGTCAATATCTTCAAACCTGTTATTCTATAACAACTCCATTGTTTGTTCCCGGAAAACCTGTCATGCTCCTTTTGCAAAACGCTGTTTTTTTCACCACGGTCGCCCAGTTGCGCGACCTGCCCACGGATTCACTCGCTGAGGTGGCGTTTGTGGGACGATCCAACGCGGGCAAGTCTTCCGCCATCAACACACTGGCCGGACGCACCCGGCTGGCCTATGTCAGCAAGACGCCGGGGCGCACCCAGAACCTCAATTATTTCACCCTTGCGCCCGGTAAATATCTGGTGGACTTACCCGGCTACGGTTTCGCCAAAGCGCCGGAAGCCATCAAGGGGCAATGGGAAAAACTGCTCGCGCCCTACCTGGAAGGCCGCGCTCATCTGGCGGGTCTTGTCGTCATCATGGATTGCCGCCGCCCGATGACCGATCTGGATTGCCGCCTGCTGAACTGGTTTGCGCCCACCGGACGACCCATTCATGTCCTGCTCTCGAAGGCTGACAAGCTTTCCCGACAGGCGCAGATGGCGACGCTCGCCCAAGTGCGCGCCGCCCTGAAGCCCCTGGGCGAACAATGCTCGGCGCAACTTTTCTCCAGCCTGAAAAAAACCGGCGTCGAAGAATGCGAAACCGTGCTCTCCCGCTGGTTTGATCAGAAGACAGAAAGCTAGGGCGGGATCTACGATACCGCCATCGTTAACATGCGGCGAAAGGTAGGGTGCTTTCTCCGAAAGCGCCGTTGTTAACCTGCGGCGCGCTCGGAGAGTGCGCCCTACCTGAGCCCACTCTACCAAATCGGCGGGGACAGGGTGGTTTGTCGGCAGTCTGAGCAGCGCTTTGCGCCGCAGGTCGCGGAGATTTGCGGCGGCTTTGCCGCTGGTGATATTTTCTGTCCTCTGTCTCCCGATCATTTTGCTGTTTTTTTGCGAGGTTTTTCATGTCCGTTTCCACCCGTTTCCCCGCTACCCGTATGCGCCGCATGCGCCGCGATGATTTTTCCCGCCGCCTGATGCGCGAATCCGTGCTGACGCCCGACGATTTTATTTATCCCGTTTTCGTGCTGGATGGCGAAAAGCCTGAGGAAGCTGTCGCTTCCATGCCCGGCGTCACGCGCCAGAATCTGCACCGGCTTTTGCAAACGGCGGAACGCGCCGCGCGTCTGGGTATTCCCGCGCTGGCGTTGTTCCCGGTCATCGACGCCCCGCAAAAATCCCTTGACGCAAAAGAGGCGTACAACCCCGATGGCCTCGTGCCCCGCGTCGTGCGGGCGTTAAAGCAACGTTTTCCTGAACTGGGCATCGTCACCGACGTGGCGCTCGACCCCTACACCAGCCACGGTCAGGACGGCCTCATCGCCGCCGACGATCCGAAGGGCTATGTTCTGAACGATGAAACCCTGGAAGTGCTGGCGCGGCAGGCGCTCTGTCACGCCGAAGCCGGGGCCGATGTGGTCGCGCCCTCCGACATGATGGATGGTCGCATCGCGCGGATTCGCGCCGAACTGGACGGGGCAGGGCAAATTCACACCCGCATCCTCGCTTACTCCGCCAAATACGCCTCCGCCTTCTACGGCCCCTTCCGCGATGCTGTCGGCTCGGCGGGCAATCTGGGCAAGGGCAACAAATTCACCTACCAGATGGACCCCGGCAATGGCGACGAAGCCCTGCGCGAAGTGGCGCTCGATCTCGCAGAAGGCGCAGACATGGTGATGGTGAAGCCCGGCATGCCTTACCTCGACATCGTGCGACGGGTAAAAGACGAATTCAAAGCGCCCACCTACGTTTATCAGGTCAGCGGCGAATACGCGATGCTGAAGGCCGCCGCGCAGAACGGCTGGCTGGATGAACGCGCCGTGGTGCTGGAAAGCCTGTTGGGATTCAAACGCGCCGGGGCCGATGGGGTACTGACGTACTTCGCGCTGGACGCGGCAAAATGGCTGAAGGCGTAAAAGCCGCCGCGCAGGAGGATGAGCTACCCCGGCGCTCGCTCGTCCGTCAGGCTGCCCTGCAGGCCGCTGCCGTATTCCTCGTCTTCAGTCTGGCCTGGCCGGTTTATGTTTTACGCGCCGCCGAGTGGAACTGGGCGGCGGTCTGCGCCGTGACCGGCGTGGTCGCCTTTCTCGCCGCCCGCCTGTCGCGCCAGCAATGGTGGTGGCAACTCATCCATCTCCTGTTTGTCCCGCTGCTCTGGGCCGGATTGCAACTCAAGCTCTCTCCGCTCTGGTATCTGGGCGCTTTCATGCTGCTGCTGCTGGTTTTCCGGGGCGCGGTGACGGGACAGATTCCGCTTTACCTGAGCGGCGCAAACGCGGCTCGACGCCTGCATCCCTTGCTGGCGCGGGACAGCGCCCTGCTGGATGTCGGCGCGGGGCTGGCCAGCCTGTTGTTGCCGCTCGCCCGGATGCGCCCCGACCTGCGTCTCGCCGGCATCGACAACGCGCCGCTACCCTGGCTGTTGGGCTGGCTGCGCACCCGCAACTCGGGCATCGGCTGGTTCTGGGGCGATTTCTGGAAACATTCGCTGTCTCCCTATCAGGCGGTGTATTGCTTTCTCTCCCCCACACCCATGCGCGCCCTGTGGGTCAAAGCCTGCCGGGAAATGACGCCGGGCAGCCTCTTCATCAGCAACGCCTTTCCCGTCGACGACGCGACAGGGGAAGCGGAAATTCTGGAAGACCCGAAAACCGGCCTCATTCTCTATGTCTACAAGATTCCGTCGCCAGATGACCGAAGCAGACTACCGGACGACTGACTTGATTCCATGCCGGTTTGCGATGACGATGGCCTGTGTGCGGCTGGTGACGCCCAGACTCTTGAAAATGGCGGCAGCATGCAGTTTGACCGTGCCTTCCGACAGTCCCAGTTGATGGGCGATTTCGCGGTTGGAGTGGCCTTTGGACATCAAGGCCAGCACTTCGCCCTGACGCCTGGTGAGGCCGCATTCCATCGGACTTGGATTACTGCGGTGGGATGGAACAGGCGTTTCGTTATCCAGCTGCGCCACGCTGACAGCGTTACCCGGATGAAACCTTTGCCCGGAAAGCACTTGCGAAAGGGCGTTCAGGAGTTGATCGCCGGAATAGGATTTGGGGATGAATCCCGCCGCGCCGTTACTGAGCACGCGATTGATCGTCGGCGGGTCGTCGAACGCCGACAGGATGACCACCGGAATATCGGGATGGCGTTGGCGCAACAGTTTCAGACTGGTAAAGCCATCCATGCCCGGCAGGGCCAGGTCCAGCAACACCAGATCAAAACTGCGTTCCTGTTTCAGGACATCCAGCGCCTGATCGCCGCTGGCCGTTTCATATATCCGCGTTTCCGTGTCCAGCGCGCGCAATACCCGCACCAGCGCTTCCCGCACCAGCGCATGATCTTCAACAATCAGAATTTTTAACATCTTCCGCTTTCGGATATATGTTTGTACAAACGCATGATCTGCGTGACTGTACCCGATTTGAGGGCAACCTGTCATCCGTGCAATTGCACGAATCCGGCAAAGACATCGGGTAACAGGCAGTTTTGCAAAGCGCGCTGGGTGAACAGGTAACGCCCGTCGCAGACGAAGCCCAGTTCCTGCCAATTCACCTGATTCAACAGATGCGCCAGGGTCTCCAGTTGGTCCGGCGGCATCTGTGTATCATGTGGGAACAGTGCCAGAATCGCGCCATCGAAGTGGGGACAGGCATGCAGAAAAAAAGGGTCGGCCCGACGGGTCTTGCTATTGACATAGATGCGGGGATGTTCGTTTTCCGGGTACAGGCGTCCCCATTCCCACCAGTTCGATTCATCGAAGGGACGCACCCGGCGCGCCAACAGATGTTTTTTGCGGGGTTCCAGATGCGGGTGGCGGATCCCAAAAATCATGCGCCGGGTTTTCCCGGTTTCTCGCGTTTTTGAGCAGACGAATTCCCGGTTGCCTTCTGGATGGACGAACAGTGCATCCGCGCCGGAAACGCCGCCCACGCACACCGTAAACAGCCGCTTTAACGGCACATGGTAATCGCGGCTGGCAAACATCAACTGCCCGTCGACTTCCAAAAACCGGCGTCCGTCGCGCATCTCCCGGCTCAGGTGGCCTTTTTCAAAACGAAAAATGGCGCAATTGGGCACATAAGCGCCAAACATGCGGCTATCGCCGGTTTCGATGAAATCCGTGATGTCGCCCTGCTGGTAGAGCCAGGCGTTCAGTTGCTTCGCCGCCGTCAGTTTGATGAATTCGCGCGGCACGATGAATACCAGTTCTCCGCCCGGTTTCAGGTGGCGCACGCATTTTTCGATAAAAAACAAAAACAGATTGCTGCGCCTGTCGAAGCGCTGCATCGGCAGCCGCTTGCGCGTCGCCAAAGGAATATCCTGAAAGCGCACATAGGGCGGATTGCCGATGATGGTGTCGAATTGTTCGCTGTCGGGGTAGGCGAAAAAATCCTGTACATTGACGCCCGCCGGAGCGACACGCGGGTCGACTTCGAGGCCGACGCAATCGCGTCCGTCCGCGCGGAGGGCAGAGAAAAACGCGCCATTGCCTGCGGCTGGCTCCAGCGTCCGCCCGCGATTACGGCAAAGCGACAGCATAAACGCCACCACATTCGGCGGGGTAAACACCTGTCCCAGATTTTCGATATCACGTTGTGGCATGGTGTTTCGGAAGCGTTAGAACGTACAGAAAAACCGGGATGAGCGATTCATCCCGGTTTGTGGCTGCCTTGCGGCAAACGGGCGTTCAGCCCTTGTTGCTGGTGCAAAGCATGGTGGCTTCGCCTTCGATCACCACCTTGCCCGCAACTGTACAGACGGTTTCGATGATGGCGCGTTTTTTCTCGACAATCACTTCCCTGACCGTGGCGGTTGCCGTCACCGTATCGCCGGGACGCACGGGCGCCTTGAATTTCAGGGTTTGCCCCATGTAGATGGTGCCGGGGCCGGGCAGACGGTTACCGAGCACGGCGGAAATCAGCCCGGCGGACAACATGCCGTGCGCGATGCGACCGCCGAACATGGTGGTCTTGGCGAATTCTTCATTCAGGTGCACCGCGTTGGTGTCGGTGGAAACACCGGAAAAAAGCACAATGTCGGCATCGGTAATGGTCTTGGAAACGCTGGCGCTCTGGCCAACCGTGAGGTCTTCGATGTCGTAACCGTTCTGGGCATTCATGTGGCGATCTCCTGTGATGATGGCGTAAAGGGCAGATTATAGCCGCTGTCGCCCCCATCCGCTTCAACCCTTTACCCCACGCAGCCGGGAAAGCGGCGAATTGGCAAGGTCAACGCCACGGATTGGACAAGCCGGGAATGTGAAATGGTGCATAATTCCCGGAATTCACAAAGCGTTCATGGAAATCTTATGAAACTGACAAATGCGGCGCCGTCAGTGGCGCGTACAGGGCTGAAGGCGGGGGTGGTGTTTTTGGGGACGATGGCATTCGGGCTGGCGCTGTCCGTGCTGTTGAGCGGCGGCGTAACCTGGCTGTATTGGGGGCAATTCCTTACCGGGACGGGGGTGGCGACCGCGCGTGCGGGCGGCCTTGGCGCGCTGCTTACGCTGGTGTTCATGCCGGAATACCTGGTCGCCCTTCTGTTGCCGCTTTTCGTTCTGGTATATGGCGCGCTCAGTTTTTTCTACGCCTGGCGGCGTGCCCTTCAGCGGGTGGTGGAGGTGCATAGCGGCGTCATCGCCGACCGTCTGGCGGAGGTGGTGAGCCATCGGCTCGCCACCATGCCGCGCACCCAGGAGAGCTTGCTCCGCGCCGGAAAATGGCTGTCCGAAGACAGCGTTTCCCAAACGCTGGAATCTTCTTCTCTGGGGGGACGCCGCTGGGCGCGTCGGGTAGCCCGTTTCGCCATTGGTTGCCTGCCGTGGTCTGATTTGCTTGCGGATTGGGCGACCGGGGAAGCGACGCAAGCGGAGGGCGACGCATTTCGTTCCACGTTGGCTGCCCGCATTACTGCCGCCCTGCGCGAAGCCGCCGCGCCTTCGTGGTGGCCGCTGGTCCTGTGCCTGGTTGCGCATGGCGCGCTGTTCGGGTTGGGGGCGTGGCTGGCAAGCTGAGCGCCCTGCCCGGCGGACTGCCTCCGCCATGATTTCCTGATCTCCATCAATGACGGACATCAGCATTCGTCCATGCCTTCCAGCATCTCATGAATTTCCAGCCAGCGCAGTTCGGCGGCTTCTGTGGTTTCCTGCACTTCCCGCTGTCGCCGCGCCAGTGCTTCCTGACGCTGGCGGTCGGCATCGGGGGCGTAGAGGGCGGGGTCGGCGAGGGTGCGTTCCAGTTCTCCGGCTTCTACGCCCAACGCCGCCAGTTGTTTATCCAGTTGCGCCAGTTCCTTTTGCAGGGGACGCCGTTGTTGCAGCCTTTGCTGGCGGGTGGCGGCAAAGGCTGCGCGTTGCTGGCGGCGTTCCTGTTTTTGCGCGGTGGCGTCCGGGGGCGCAGCGGGGGGTGCAGTCACCGACAGGAGTCGGGCGTAGTCGTCCAGATCGCCATCGAACAGCGCCGCCCGACCGTGATCCACGCGCCAGAGTTCATCCGTCACCGTGCGTAATAAATGCCGGTCGTGCGACACCAGCACCACGCCGCCCACAAAATCCTGCAAGGCAAAACAGAGCGCCTCGCGCATTTCCAGATCGAGGTGATTGGTGGGTTCGTCCAGCAGCAACAAATTGGGACGACGGCGAATCAGCAACGCCAGCGCCAGGCGGGATTTTTCGCCGCCCGAAAAGGGGCCGACCAGACGGGTCGCCCGCTCGCCGCGAAAATCAAAGCCGCCCAGATAATCGCGCAACACCTGTTCCGGGGTCTGCGGTTCCTGACGCAGCAGATGTTGCAGGGGCGTTTCGTCCGGGCGCAGTTGTTCCAGCTGGTGCTGCGCGAAATAGCCGATGGCGAGATTTCTGGCTTCGTGCCGCTCGCCGGAGAAGAGTGGAAGCTCGCCCGCCAGCAGTTTGATGAGCGTGGATTTGCCCGCGCCGTTTCTGCCCAGAAGTCCAATGCGGCAGCCGGGGCGCAGGGTCATTTCCAGATGTTCCAGCAAGGGTTTGCCGTGGTAGCCGGTGCTGCCGCGATGCAGCGTCAGGAGCGGGTCGGGCAGATTGGGGGGGGTGGCAAAGCTGAAATCGAAGGGCGAATCGGCGTGCGCGGCGGCGACGCTTTCCATGCGCGCCAGCGCCTTGACCCGGCTTTGCGCCTGCCGCGCCTTGGTCGCTTTGGCCTTGAAACGGTCGATGAAAGATTGCAGGTGGGCG
>JAISRR010000060.1 GCA_031273565.1 Zoogloeaceae bacterium
CGGGGCTGGTGCCCCGCACTCCCGGAATCGCAGCCTGAGCGGGTTCAGGTAGGGCGCTTTCTCCGAAAGCGCCGCAGGTCAACAACGGCGGTTTCTACGATGCCGCCCTACCTTGCGCCGCATGTCAACGAGGGCGGTATCGTAGATCCCGCCCTGCCTGCCGTCATTCCCTTGCAGGGGAATGACGGTGTTTGCTGCCAGGGCCTCGGAGTCAGTCAAATGCGATTACCCTGATTGCGCCGCGCAGCCCGAAGAAGGGATGTTCCGGTCGGCAACCGGCGGGGCTGGAGACGAAACGGCGCGCGATACGACATCAGCGTACCGCGCCAGATAAGCGCCCTTGTTGGCGCTCCGCCCAAAAAAACCGGCTCGCCTTTCCCTGCAACTTTTGGCATGATGCGACCTCCTTCAAGATAAAATCGTCACCGCTGTTTCGGATTCCCCGCCCCCTCTGCCACCTGGTGCCTGCCCCCGAATGTACGAACTCCTCATCGGCCTGCGTTACACCCGCGCCCGTCGCCGCAATCATTTCATTTCCTTCATTTCCTTCAGTTCCATGCTGGGCGTGGCGCTGGGCGTGACGGCCTTAATCGTGGTGCTTTCGGTGATGAACGGATTTCAGAAGGAATTGCGCACCCGCATTTTGAGCGTGGCTTCGCACATACAGATTGAGGGCGCGGAAGGCCGCCTGCCGGATTGGGAACCGGTCAGCCGGAAAGCGGAGGCGCACCCGGATGTGCTGGCCGCCGCGCCCTACGTGCAGGCGCAATCCATGCTCACGGCCAATCAGGAGGTGCGGGGCGTGCTGGTGCGCGGCATCGACCCCGCGCGCGAGGACAAAGTGGCGGATTTCGCCGGGCACATGGCGGCGGGCAGGCTGGAATCGCTCGCGCCCGGCGAGTTCGGCATCGTGCTTGGTGCGGAACTGGCGCACGTCCTGCGCGTGCGGCCCGGCGACAAGGTAACGGCGATTGCGCCGCAAGGCATGGTAACGCCTGTCGGCATGACGCCGCGCCTGAAGGCGTTCACCGTGACCGGCATTTTTGAAGTCGGCATGTTCGAGTACGACTCCGGTCTGGCGCTCATTCACCTGAACGACGCGCAACGCCTTTACCGCCTTGGCGACGCGGTGAGCGGCGTGCGCCTGAAACTCACCGACCTGTTCGAAGCGCCGCGCGTCACCCGTGAACTTGCCAACAGCCTCAACGCCGACGCCTATCTGACGGACTGGACGCGCAGCCACGCCAATTTCTTTCGCGCCGTGCAAATCGAAAAAAACATGATGTTCATCATCCTTTCCCTGATCGTGTCGGTGGCGGCGTTCAATATCGTTTCCACGCTGGTCATGGCGGTCACGGATAAAGAGGCCGACATCGCCATCCTGCGCACTCTGGGGGCGCGTCCCCGCAGCATCATGGCGATTTTCATGATTCAGGGCGCACTGATTGGCTTTATCGGCCTCGCGCTGGGCGTGGCGGGCGGCGTCAGTCTGGCGCTCAATATCGACGTGGTGGTGCCCTTCATCGAGCGCATTCTGGGCACGCAGATTCTCGCCAAGGATGTGTATTACATCTCGAACCTGCCCTCTGACCTGCGATGGGGCGATGTGTTGGGCGTGACCGCCATCTCCTTCATCCTCGCCCTGCTGGCGACGATTTATCCAAGCTGGCGGGCTTCCCGCCTGCAACCGGCGGAGGCGTTGCGCTATGAGTGATGCCGTACTCGCCTGCCAGAACCTGGGCAAAACCTTCCGCGAAGGCAAGAACGCGCTCACCGTACTCGCCGATGTCTCCCTGCGTGTACAGGCGGGCGAGGCGCTCGCCATCGTCGGCGCGTCCGGCTCCGGCAAGAGCACGCTCATGCATCTTCTGGGCGGACTGGATACGCCGACAACCGGCAAGGTGCAACTGCTGGGACAGGATTTTTCCGCGCTCTCCGAAGCGGCGCGCGGCGACTGGCGCAATCACAGACTGGGATTCATTTATCAGTTTCACCACCTGTTGCAGGAATTTTCCGCGCTGGATAACGTCGCCATGCCGCTTTTAATCCGGCGCGAGCCGAAGGCGAAAGCGCGCGCGGCGGCAGCGGCCATGCTGACCGCCGTGGGGCTGGAAAAACGTCTGACGCACCGCCCCGGCGAGCTTTCCGGCGGCGAGCGACAACGCGCCGCCATCGCCCGCGCGCTGGTGACGGAACCCGCCTGCATTCTGGCGGATGAGCCAACCGGCAACCTCGACCGGCAGACAGCGGCGCAGGTCTTCGATCTGCTCCTGCAACAAGCCCGCACCCGCAACGCCAGCCTGATTGTGGTGACGCACGACCCGGAACTGGCCGCGCGCATGGACAAAACCGCGCGGCTGGATGACGGGCGCTTGCTCGCCTGAAGTCAG
Source organism: Zoogloeaceae bacterium (assembly GCA_031273565.1). Taxonomy (GTDB): domain Bacteria; phylum Pseudomonadota; class Gammaproteobacteria; order Burkholderiales; family Rhodocyclaceae; genus Azovibrio. The sequence goes on from JAISRR010000060.1 coordinate 2,391, forward strand.
GCATACGCTTCCACATGCCCGGCACATCGGCCCGGCACAGCGCATCGTTATCTGTGCGACTTCAAGCGCCCGGAGAAAAGGCAAGCCGAAACCCATAGAACCCGGAGCGGGAATCCGGCTTGCCGCCTCTCCGAAACGCCGAACGCAGGCTCCAGGGGTTGGCGTCCCAACCGCCGCCCCGCAACACGCGGGAAAGCGGATTTGCCGGGCGGTTGCGACTGGAATAACTGTCTTCATATCCATCGGCGACCCATTCCCAGACATTGCCGTGCATGTCATACAAGCCCCACGGGTTCCCCAGCTTTTGTCCGACAGGATGCGGGTGATTGCTGGAATTACCGTCGTACCACGCATACCGCCCCATATTTGCGACATCATTGCCGAAATGATATGCCGTCGCTGTTCCGGCTCTGGCGGCGTACTCCCACTCCGCCTCGGTCGGCAGACGGTATTTGTTCGTTCCTTCTTTTTCATTCAACCGCTGAATAAACACCTGAACATCATTCCACGATACATTTTCCACCGGATTGCTGTCCCCCTTGAATTTACTCGGGTTTTCCCTCATCACAATTTCCCATTCACCCTGCGTGACTTCATATTTGCCCAGATAAAAAGGCTGGTTGATCCTGACGTGATGTTGCGGTTTTTCCGCTTCCTCGCATGCCCAGTCATCTTTGCCACACCCCATCATGAATTCCCCCGCCGGAATCAGGATAAATTCAATGCCAATACCGTTCATGGCGGTCGGTTCGAACACAGATTCGCTGGCTGCGGGTTGCGCCGCCACGTCCGGCTTTGCAACCTCCCTGTCGGAATCGGAACAGGCCATCAAAAAGCCGCTGAGCAATAACGTTGTCAGAATGCGATGGCGTTTGCGGCTCCAGTTCCTTGTCATGGTCAATTACATCTTCCTTGATAATGAAATTCCCTGCGGGGAGTGGGCAGCAGTTTACTCCTTCCCTGTTCGTTTGCGATGCCAGTCGGCGAGGAAAACAGGGCAATCGCACACGCAGATGTCGTCAGCTTTTGAGGAAACGCGTTGGCAATCAGCGGTTGATGAGGTGGCAGTATCGTTTGCGGCGCTTCACGCCAAAAAGTCGAACGCGTCGAC
>JAISRR010000065.1 GCA_031273565.1 Zoogloeaceae bacterium
AATATTCTGGGGCGTTGGGTTAAAAACCCGCAAAAGGCGGTACAGAGCAGTTTTGCGCTTTATGAAGCCCTGGAAGTCAATGATTTTGGGCGGATTCGGGAAATCTTCTTTTCTCTCTACGCCAGTATCCCAAATGACTGGTTTCGCAAGAACAATATCGACCAGTTTGAAGGCTATTACGCCAGCGTGTTTTACGCCAGTTTTGCCGCCTTGGGACTGGAGATTATCCCGGAAGACGTGAGCAATCAGGGAAAACTGGATATGGCGGTTCGATTCAATGGGCAGGTTTATCTTTTTGAATTCAAGGTGGTGGAAGGAGAAGCCGAGGGGAAGGCATTGGCGCAAATCAAGGAGAAGCAATACGCCGACAAATACCGCTCACTCAATCAACCTATCCACCTGATTGGCGTTGAATTCAGCAAAAAGGCGCGTAATGTGGTGGGGTTTACGGTGGAAAGTATGGGAATTGTGGTTGAAGGATGAAGCTCGTCCAGGATATTAAAAAAGAGATGACAAAACATAAAATCCGCATGAAACGGTAAATAAATTATGCGAAACGCGCGTTGAAACAGAATTGCCTCCATTGTTAAGAATCAGCGATGTTTCGCGCCAGAAGTTACAATCGGCGGAACGGTGAAACGGGTTTCGCTCTATGCTTACTACCAAAGATTTCCATTATCATAGTGATAATGTTCCAAATAGGCGCTAGAGAAGCTTTGAATAAAAATGCTGCTTGATTGAGAATCTTTTTTGGGTTTAAAACGACCTGTTTCTATTACCAAATCATAGACACTTTTATCAATTGGCATTTTTTCCAGCAGTCCCGAAAGCGCATACTTTTTTATATACACTTCAGCCTTGGATCTATCACTGAATATTGCAGAGCATGAGTTTCCTCCGTCTCCATGAAAAACCCATACCCATTCCATTTCCACTTTTTGTCTCCTCAGCAACCAGTTTTTTTCGATTGATGTCTATACCATTTGCCTATCTTCTTAAGGACTTGGCGAATTTTGGATTTATTTGCATCAACAACTTTTTGTTGTGTAGCACTTAATGGTTTTTCGCCTGCCAATGGCTTCCCATTTTGTCCTATCCTTACTTCATACTCACCTCCTCCCTCGACATGAGCATGGACAGGAGCATGTTCTTTACGACCACTTCCAGATGTACCATATTTATGCCGTATAGTTACATTGCCCTCTCCCTTTTTTACTATTTCTCGACTTGGAAGAGTTGGTTCAGTATTCAGCCCCCAAGGGTCAATCCAGTTCCATGCATTAGGCGCATACTGATAGAGGTTCAACCCCCCAAGCAAATTGATCGGGTCAGGCGAGATGAATCGTCCGCAGCCGGGGTCGTAGTAGCGGAAGGTATTGTAATGCAGCCCGGTTTCGGCGTCGAAGTATTGCCCCTGAAACCGGATGGCGCAGTCCGTTCTTTGTTCCGCCTCTTCCTCCGCGTTCAGGATCAGCGCATGCTGCCGCTCGCCCCACGCGCTGTAGTCCGCGCTCCAACTGATTTTGCCTTCCGCGTTGGTGAGTTCCTGCGGCGTGCCGAGGTGATCGGTATGCCCGTCGTGGCAAGGCGTTTCGTACGGAAATCCCGCTTTGTCAGCAATCCGGCGGAGCGGAGAACGCCACCGCGCGCCCAGCGGCAAAGCGGACGAGCGGGTATGGCAACATGATTGTGTGCACAGGGGAGCTTGTTCAGGGGATGCGGCTTCGTCGCCACACAAAATTTACCATTATGAAAAAAAGTTTCTTAAATCTGTTGACGCCCCAGGGAAGTAAGTTGCACAATGCGAACCAATGTTTCGCTATGTGAATTTCATGGAGAGTCTCATGTCTGCTTTTTGTCCTTCCTTCCGGCTTTCTGTTGGCGCGTTGTTCCTGGCGTTCTGCGGGGGCAGGGTTGCCACTGGTGGGCGGGGGATGGCGGGCGGGGTGGCTCTTGTACGTTTTTCCGGCTAATTCCCATCCAAGGAGCCTGTCATGCCCTGGCGACTGTTGCGTTTCGCGTTTTCCTCAACACACCCTGAACCGAGGATGTTTACCCGTCATGACAAGCTGAAATCCGCTTACGACGTGGTCATTATCGGAGGCGGCGGGCACGGGCTGGCGGCGGCTTATTACCTTGCGAAGGAACACGGCATCCGCAATGTCTGCGTGCTGGAAAAAGGCTATATCGGCGGCGGGAACACCGGGCGCAATACCACCATCATCCGCTCCAATTACCTGACGCCGGAAGGCGTGCAGTTTTACGATGCGTCTGTGCGCCTGTGGCAGGATTTATCGGCGGATTTCGACCTCAATCTGTTTTACGCCAATCGCGGTCATTTCACGCTGGCGCATACCGACGCTTCCTTGCGCACCATGCGCTGGCGGGCGGAGGTGAACAAGCATTACGGCGTCGATTCCGAAGTGGTGGGGCCGGAAGCGGTGAAAAAGGCCGCGCCGATGATCGACCTTTCGTGCAGCGGCCACGCGCCGATTCTGGGCGCGCTCTATCACGCGCCCGGTTCGGTGGCGCGGCACGACGCGGTGGCCTGGGGTTATGGACGCGGGGCCGACCGGCGCGGCGTGGAAATTCACCAGAAAACCGAGGTGCTGGGCATCGACGTGGAAGGCGGCAAGGTGAAGGGCGTACAGACTTCGCGCGGCTACATCGCCACGCCCAAAGTGCTGTGCGCCGTAGCCGGATTCACGCCACGCATTCTGAAAATGGTGGATGTGCGCACTCCGCTTTACATCCACCCCTTGCAGGCGATGGTCTCCGAACCGGTCAAGCCTTTTCTTGACCCGATCCTGGTGTCCGGCAGTCTGCATGTGTATATCAGTCAGTCGGCGCGCGGCGAACTGGTCATGGGCGCTTCGCTCGACCCTTACGAAGTGCATTCCACGCGCTCGTCGCTGGAATTCGTCGAAGGGTTGACGGCGGAAATGCTGAACATGTTCCCCTTCCTCTCCAATGTGCGGGTGATGCGCCAATGGGCAGGCATGGCGGACATGACGCCCGACTTCGCGCCGATCATGGGCAAGACGCCCGTGGAAGGGTTTTATCTTGATTCCGGCTGGGGGACCTGGGGTTTTAAGGCAACGCCCGTGAGCGGCAAGACGATGGCGCACACCCTCGTCCACGACGCGCCACACCCGCTGATTACCGGCTTCGCGCTGGAGCGTTTCAAAAATTACGCGCTCACCGGCGAAAAAGGCGCGGCTTCGGTCGGCCACTGACGTGTCGCCTGAAAACCCCACATTTGGCGATGATGCGCGTTTTATCGCCAACGTTGGGTTTACACGCTTGCCGCTCCGGCTGCGGACATGCGGCGCATTTCTCCCAGAATAGCCAGATGCGCTGTATCTACTTCGTGGGTTTTGTCGGCCTCACGGTTTGTGGTAGAGCGAATCAGTTCGCCAGTCAGTTGTTGCTGGAGGCGTAAAGCGCCCAATTCGGCGGTAAGTTTGTCGATGCGTTTCATATCCATGTCGTTACCGGACGCCATCTCATAGGCTTTGCCGATGATGCTTTTGTCGTTGTCGGTAAAGAACGCCATGTAGCCATTCATCCGGTTCTGGTATTTTCCAAAGAACCCGCCATCCGGATTTTCGCCTCTGGCAATTGCCTGTTGTCGGAGTTCAAATTCCCACGGCGTCGTCGTGCTGCTGTCCCAACCCTGGCTTCTGAATTGCGCGAGTTTCATTTCCGCCAAATCCTTGGGGCGCAATGGCACGTTGGCATTCGGATCTGCTTCTTCGCCGGAGGATGAGAAGGCAAACACGATTTCCTGCAAAAATTCAAATTCAGCCGTTGGCCTGGAGGCGCTGCCGAGACGACCGGGGGTCAGAATGTCCTGGAGAAATCCGTGGTCAAGCACGGTCGTATTATTGATGGCCTTGCTGGTCAGAATCCGCAGGGCAATCGCCTCGTTTTCCGGGCTGAATTCGGGAACATTCAATTGGCCGGTTTGTGGGTTGTAGCTGAAAATGTAATTATCCGCGCCGCGCCGATCAGAAATGTCACGATAGCTCCCCAATTTGAACGCCAGCATATCCACCTTTTCCAGGTCAATGCCCTTGTCAAGCGCGTATTCGTAGATTCTGGCAATTTGCTTCCGGTCATTCATGCTCAGAAAACGGTAAACGCTACCGGAAGGTAGGTCGCGGTTGTATTCCACAGGCGGCTCGTCCGCCCGACTGTCGACATGGAACAGACGCGACAGCATAACGTCATAACCACTGCCAAGACTGACCACCGTGGAAGACTGCACGACAGCTTCCGCCGTTTTTACAGGCGTTGTCGAACCCGATGCGGGTATTCTGGTCTGAAAATTTGCCAGCCCTGCATAAGTAGCAATCGTGGAGATGTCCATGGCAATGCCTCCAGATTTGGCGTTGATACAATCGACAACTTTGTAGCGGCATTAAACAGCAAAACTTGAGTGCCGCTGCAAAAACTTTGGCGCTGATGACCGAAGGTACGGCGGAGCCAAAGCTGAACAGCATCACAAAAGATTACTGGAAGGTAACCGTCACGGTGTCTTGAATGCCATTTCCATTGGCGGGATAAGTTCCGCCCGTGAGTTTATGACGGATGTAAAAAGTACCTCGCCCACTCAAACCAACAAAAGGAGCGGTAAAGCTTCCTGTTTGGGCGTTGCTCATGCGTCCTCGCCATCCAACCATTTTTCAAAGCGAACTTCCGAAGCGGTTGTACACGGAAATTTACTCATATGAAAAAAAGTTGCACAAATCTGTTGACACCCCCTGCTGCATGTTTAACACTATGCACAAATATTCTTCATGCCGCATCTTCTGGAGGAACACGCGATGAAACTCATGACCTGCCCGATAAACGGCCCCCGGCCTGTTTCCGAGTTCGTGTACTGGGGCGTGGTGCGCGACATGCCCGACCCGCAAACCGCGAGTGACGCCGAATGGGGCGACTACGTGTTCAACCGCGACAACGCGCCGGGCGTGAAAAAAGAATGGTGGTGTCACACGCCCAGCAACACCTGGTTTATCGCCGAACGCGATACAGAAAAAGATGTTGTCATCAGCACCTGTCTTTACGGGGAGAATCAGTAATGCGCCTGCCTACCCAAAACGGCGAGTGGATTGACCGCTCGCGCGAGATTGAATTCACTTTCGAAGGCCGCGCCTGCAAGGGTTTTCAAGGTGACAGCATCACCAGCGCCCTGTGTGCGAACGGCGTGCGCGTGCTCGGTCGCAGCTTCAAATATCACCGGGCGCGCGGCGTGCTCTCGCTTGCCAATCACGACATCAACGCCATGTTGCAACACGGCGACGAACCCAATGTGCGCGGCGATGTCACGCCCCTTGCAGCCGGGATGAAGCTCAGCGTCGTCAATACTTTCGGCGGCGGCGTGGAGAATGACAACGGGCGTTTTCTGGGGCTGATTTCCCGCTTTTTGCCCGTCGGCTTTTATTACAAGGCCTTCCACACCAAAGCGTTGTTTCCCTTGTGGGAAAAAATGTTTCGCCTGACCACCGGCCTGGGCAAGGTGGATTTTGCCACCCCACGCAAGCGCACCCCCAAAGCCTACGATTTCTGCGACGTGCTGGTGGTCGGCGCAGGCCCCTCCGGTCTGGCGGCGGCGCTCTCGGCGGCGGAAGCGGGGGCTTCCGTGGTCGTGGTCGACGAAAACGCCCGACCCGGCGGCAGCGGCGCTTACCAGTTGGGCGCGAGCAATGAACGCGCGCGGGAGATTGCCGCACTGCTGACCAGGGTCAAGGCCAACGCCAATATCCGCCTCATCCACGCGACCTACGCAGCCGGATATTACAAAGACCACTGGGTGCCGCTGGTCTCCTCCGAACGCATGGTCAAAATGCGGGCGAAGTCGGTCATCGTCGCCAGCGGCGCGTTCGAGCAACCGGCGGTCTTCCGTTACAACGACCTGCCCGGCGTGATGCTCGCTTCCGCCGCGCAACGTCTGATTCACCGCTACAGCGTCAGGCCGCTGGAAAACCCGCTGCTGTTGGTCGCCAACGCCGACGGCTACCGCGCCGCGCTCGACCTCGCCGCCAGTGGCGCGAAGGTCACCGCCGTGGTGGATTTGCGCCCCGCGCATGCGGCAAAGGAACTGGAAAAACAGGTAAAGGCCGCCGGTATCCCGATTTACGCCGCCACCGCCGTACTCGAAGCCGTCCCCGGCGCGGGGGGCAAATCGGTCATCGCCGCCCGCATCGGCGCTTTCAAGGATGGCGTTGCGGATTTCAACGCGCCAACAGAAATCCCTTGTGATGGCATTCTGATGAGCGTCGGCTGGGCGCCCGCCGCCAACCTGCTCTATCAGGCCGGAACGCAAATGCGCTACGACAACGCGCTTGAGCAATTCGTGCCCGCACAACTGCCCGAAGGCGTCTTTGCCTGCGGCAAGGTGAACGGCGTGCATGAATTTTCCGCCCGCTTGCAGGATGGCGTGCGCGCCGGAAGTGTGGCGGCAGTCCATGCCGGTTTCGGCGTCGCCCCAACAATCACGGTGCCCGGCGAAGTCGAAGCGCCTTCGCATCCCTGGCCCATCGTCAATCACCCGAAGGGCAAGACTTTTGTCGATTTTGACGAAGACCTGCAATTCAAGGACATCGCCAACGCGGTGCAGGAAGGTTTCGACAACATCGAACTGCTGAAACGCTATTCCACCGGCGGCATGGGGCCGAGTCAGGGCAAGCATTCCAACATGAATATCCTGCGCGTGCTGGCGAAACTCACCGGACAGGAACCCGGCGCGGTCGGCACCACCACGGCGCGCCCCATGTATCACCCGGTTCCCATGTCCATCCTCGCCGGGCGCGGCTTCTCGCCAGAACGCCGCACACCCATGCACAGCCGCCACGCGGCGCTGGGCGCGGTGTGGATGAGCGCCGGCGTCTGGCAGCGCCCGGAGTATTACCAGGTCAAAGGCAAGGAACGCGCCGACTGCATCCTTGATGAAGTCGCGGCGGTGCGAAACGGCGTCGGCCTCATCGATGTCGGTACGCTCGGCAAGCTGGAAATCAGGGGCGCGCAAGCCGCCGAATTCCTCGAACGGGTCTATACCTCCAACTACGCCAACCTCAAGGTCGGCATGACCCGCTACGCGGTGATGTGCGACGAATCCGGCGTCATCATCGACGATGGCGTGGTGGCGCGGCTCGCCGAAGACCATTTTTACTTCACCACCACCACCTCTGGCGCGGCCACGATTTACCGCGAGCTTTCCCGTCTCAACACGATGTGGCGACTGGATGTCATTCTCGTCAATCACACCGGGGCGCACGCCGCCGTAAATCTCGCCGGGCCGAAATCCCGCGCCGTGCTTGCCCAACTGACCGACCTCGACCTGTCGGGCGCGGCCTTCCCCTACCTCGCCGTGCGGACAGGCCGGGTCGCGGGCATTCCGGCAAGGCTCCTGCGCGTCGGCTTCGTCGGCGAATGGGGCTACGAAATCCACGTCCCCGCCAACTACGGCGGCGCGCTATGGGATACCCTGATGGCCGTCGGAAAGCCGGAAGGCATCCGTCCTTTCGGCGTCGAAGCGCAACGTCTGTTGCGTCTGGAAAAAGGCCACATCATCATCGGACAAGACAGCGATGGCCTGACCACGCCGCTGGAACTGGGGATGAATTGGGCGGTAAAAATGGAAAAACCGTTCTTTGTGGGGCAAAGGAGCCTCGCCATCATCGACAAAAAACCCGCCAAACAACAACTGGTCGGTCTCGTCTTTCCGCAAGGCACAGGTGAAACGCCGAAGGAATGCAATCTGGTCATCGACAACGGCGACATCGCCGGACGAGTCACCTCCATCGCCTATTCGCCCACCGTACAACGCCACATCGCGCTGGCCTTCGTCCGCCCCACGCAGGCAAAACCGGGCGAAAAGGTCAGCATCCGCCTCACCAATGGCGCTCTGATCACGGCGGAAGTCGCCCCCACGCCGTTCTACGACCCGGAAAATCTGAAACAGAAAGAGGCAGCGTGATGGCTGGAATGGTGACACGGCTTTCATGTCTCAACCCTCTGACGCCAAGCGCAGGGAAAAGTACTTCGCAAACCAGAGAAAGGGGCGTCTGATCTACAAAAAGTAACGCGACCCCCTGGAGTCGCGTTCAGCTGCACGATTTGGACGAGGGACAGGGCCTCATATACGTAACGGCTGTTGAATACTCAGTCTAGCAAAGACAAGCCGATTTTGGGACAAAAATCGTACCCACCCACAACCGTCCGAAAATCAACGAATTCCCGCCAATATTCCCGTCCGAAAATCAAACGCGCTGTACTTTTCTCCCACCGTGAATGCTTTCATACTAACAGCCATACAGCGTGTCGCCAATGTATCGTCACAGGGCAATCGCACACGCAGATGTCGTCAGCTTTTGAGGAAACGCGTTGGCAATCAGCGGTTGATGAGGTGGCAGTATCGTTTGCGGCGCTTCACGCCAAAAAGTCGAACGCGTCGAC
>JAISRR010000121.1 GCA_031273565.1 Zoogloeaceae bacterium
TCGTACAAATGCTCGCCAGCGGCGCGGAAAAACCCATCGAACTGCGCGCCCTGACGATTGAGGCCGAGGTTCTCGCCGCTTTTGCGCAGACGACGGTGGAGATGCAGTTCTACAACCCGAACGGGCGCGTGCTGGAAGGCGAATTGCAGTTTCCGCTGGCGGACGGGCTGGTCATTACCGGATTCGCGCTGTCCATGCCGGGAGGAAAAAAGGACGAGGAAGTGATGCGGGAAGCCGTGCCCGTGGACAAAGCCAAGGGACGGCAGGTGTTCGAGGAAGTCATCCGCCAGAAAATCGACCCGGCGCTGCTGGAAGTCACCCAGGGCAACAACTTCAAACTGCGCGTCTATCCCCTGAATCCCGGCGAGACGCGCCGCGTGCGCCTCACCTACAGCGAACGGCTGCCGCATGGCAACCAGGGCGTACTCTACCGGCTGCCGCTGGCCTACACGGCGCAATCCGCGAATCTGGCGGTTTCCATCAAGAGCGGGGCAGCGGCGCGCATCGACAAAGCGCCGGCCGGTTTGTCCCTGACCCCCCAAACAGAAGGCGGCGCATACCGGGTTCATGGCAAGGGCCAGAACATCCGCCTGGCGGGAAATACCGAAAACGAGATACGGCTACAGATTCCCACCGAGCCGGGACAGCGCTACCTGGGCCGTCACGCGGGCAAAACCTATTTTTATACGGCATTCCCGCCCCCCAAAGCCAGCGCGCGGGCTTTGCCGCAAAACATCTCGCTGCTTTGGGATGCCTCGCTTTCCGGCCAAAAACGCGACCACGCCAAAGAATTCGCCTTTCTGGAAGCGCTGTTCACCCAAACGCGCAATGCGCGCGTGCGCTTGCAGATGGTGCGGGACGTGGCCGACGCGCCGCAGGAATTCGTCATTGCCAATGGCAATTGGGCCGCGCTGAAAAAAGCCCTTGCCGACACAATTTATGACGGCGCGACCAATCTGTCCGCGCTGGACACGGCGACAAAAACCGACCTCTATCTGTTGTTTTCAGACGGTCTGGACAATTACAGCCTCGCGCCACCCGCCGCGCCCACCGCGCCGCTGCACGCCGTAATCTCCTCCCCCGGCGCGGATACCGTCCGCCTCAAACAGCTTGCCGCAACCGGCGCGCTCATTGATTTACAGGCGCTGGACGCCAGCAGCGCCCTCGCCCGGATAACGCAGTCCCGTCCGCACATCGTCGCGGTGGAAGGCAGCGCTGCCGACGCCGTCTGGTCGTCCGCGCCGGACGGCTCGCTTCTGGTGGCGGGCGTCGTCACCGACGCGGCGCAGTCGGCGCACGTCATTTTTTCGGACGGCAGCCGCAGCGAGATACAAACAAAAACCGGATTGCCGGAATTTGACGCCATTCCCGCCCTGTGGGCGGCGCTCACGCTGGAAAAACTGGAAGCCGAACACGAACTCAACCGGGGCGCGATTCGCCGTCTGGGCAAGGAATTCGGCCTGCCCACGTCTGAAACCTCGCTCATCGTGCTGGATCGCGTCGAAGATTACGTCACCCACGACATCGCGCCGCCGCCGGAACTCAAAGCCGAATACGACCGCCTGCGCGCCCAGACGACCAACCAGCGGCAGGGCCAGGCAAAAAACAAAATCGAGCGGGTGCTGACCGAATGGCAGGCGCGCGACGCCTGGTGGGAAAAGGATTTTCCCAAGGGCAAGCCGCCCCAAAACAGCGAGAGCATCTATGGTGGGGCGCCGAGGGTCAGGGGCGGGGGCAGGGTCTCGGGCGCGCCCGCAACCATGGGCGCGCCCGCGCCAGGAGATTCGGGCTTTTCATCCGAGCCGCCCGCCGTCGGAGCAACAGTCGATATGCCCGAAGGCTCGGGGAGAGCAGGACAATCGGAAGAAACCCGCATCGCCATCCAGTTGCGCCCCTGGACGCCCGACGCCCCCTACATCACGCGCATGAAAGCCGCCAGCAACGCGAATGTCTATCGCGTTTATCTGGATGAACGCCCCGATTACGAAAACAGCGTCGCTTTCTATCTGGATGTTGCCGACCAGCTCAAGGCGCGCGGCCTGACTGCCCTGTCGCTGCGGGTGCTTTCCAATCTGGCGGAAATCAACTTGGAAAATCGCCAGATTCTGCGCGTGCTTGGCCGTCGCCTGCTGGAAGCCGACGCGCCCAAAACCGCCGTGCTGATTTTCAACCGCGTCCTGCGCCTGGCCGACGACGAAGCGCAGTCCTGGCGCGATCTGGGTCTGGCTTACGACGCTGCGGGCGAACACCAGCTTGCCGTCGACCACCTTTACGACGCGGCCACCCGCCCCTTCCCCCGCGAATTCCCCGGCCTTGCCGTCATCGCGCTGACCGAAATGAACGCCATCATCGCCAGCGCGAAAAATCCGCTGGACACCCGCCGGATCGATTCGCGCTTTCTGCAAAACCGCCCGCTGGATTTGCGCGTCGTCCTCTCCTGGGACAGCGACAACACGGACATCGATCTGCACCTCATCGACCCCAACGGAGAAGAAGCCTTTTACGGTCATGCCTTGAGCTATCAGGGGGGGCGCGTTTCACCGGACAACACGGCGGGCTACGGCCCGGAGGAATACACCCTGAAACGCGCCAAGCCGGGCAAATACCGCGTCGAAATCAATTTCTACGGCCATCAGCAGCAGGCCATTTCAGAAGCCACGACGGTGCAACTCGATTTCTTCACGCGCTACGCCAGCACAAACGTCAAAAAACAATCCGTCACCCTGCGCCTGAAAGAACGCGGCGACCGGATTCTGGTCGGCGAATTTGAGGTGGGAAAGATGTAATGCGCCACGGCATCCATTTAAGCGGAATGGATTGTATAAGGCGTAAACCGGCTGCTGTTTTCGTCGATGGCAAGCGACGCGCCGATGTTGGGAAAGGCGCGTTGGGGGCAGTTTTCGCGTGGGCAGAGTTTGCAGCCTGAGCCGATGGGGGTAAAACTTTCGCTGTCCTTGAGGTTCAGGTTTTTGCTGTAAATCAGGCGTTCGGCATAGCGAATATCGCAGCCCAGGCCGATGGCGAAGGTTTTGGCGGGGGCGTCATAGGCGGCGTGGCCTTGCGAGACGGTGCGCGCAATCCACAGGTAGGCGCGTCCGTCGGGCATGATGGCCAGTTGGGTCAGAATGCGACCGGGTTGCCCGAAGGCTTCGTAGATGTTCCACAGGGGGCAGGAACCGCCGATGCGGGAAAAGTGGAAATCGGTGGCGGATTGGCGCTTGGAAATGTTGCCCGCGCGGTCGACGCGCACGAAAAAGAAAGGGACGCCCCGATGCTCGGTGCGTTGCAGGGTAGAGAGGCGATGGCTGATGGTCTCGAAACCGACGCCGAACGCATGGGCAAGGCGCTCGATGTCGTAACGCAAACGCTCGGCCTGATCGAGAAAACGTCGGTAGGGCAAAATCAGCGCCCCGGCAAAATAGTTGGCCAGCCCGATGCGCAGCAGTTGCCGCGCCGCTTCACTGGAGAGTTTCGCGGCGGCGGATATTTCGTCGATGATGGCGGGTGCTTCCAGAAAAGCCAGTTGCGTTGCGATCTGAAAAGCCATCTGACCGGGGCGCAGGTGGGCGGAGAGCTTGAGAATCCGGTGTTCCGGGTCGAACTGGCGCAGCGATTCGCCATGCTTTTCTCCGGCTTCGCCACTTTCCCGTAAAATGCGGATGTCGTGATGGCGCAGGCGTTGTTCCAGTCCGTCGAGCGAATTGCCGGGCGTCAGATTCCAGTCGTTGCAAGCGCGTTCGGCCTGGGTATCAATGGCGTCGATGTAGTTGTGGCGGTCGTAGAAAAAGTCGCGGACTTCTTCATAGGGCATGGGTTTCAGCAAAACTTCGCCGCCGCAATCCTGCCCCAACTGCGCGGCCAGCACAGCTTCGTGTTCCTGGATTTCACGTTGCCGCCGCCCCAGGCGAATCAGTGTTCGGGCGATGCCGGGCATGTTTGCGGCAAGTTCTTCGATTTCGGTGCGGGAAACCGCCTCTTCCGCCAGGGTATCGCTGAAAAGCTCCCGCAGACTGGCAATCAGGCGCACTTCGTCGTCATCGGAAAATCGCTGGATGTTGACGCCAAACACCGCATTCAACTTCATCAATACCGGCACGGTCAAAGGCCGCTGGTTCTGCTCCAACTGGTTCAGGTAGCTCGCCGACAGTTCCAGCGCGCGCGCCAGAGCAATCTGGGTGAGGCCGCGCTCTTCGCGGAAACGTTTCAGGCGCACGCCCATGAAGCTTTTTCTCATTGCCTGTCCTTTGCCATGCGTAATATTTGCAATATTCGCAAAACACCGTAACCACCTTCACAATTTTCCACCATTTCAGTATTTATGCGGTTTTGAGGGATGTGTATATTGCGAACTTCTACAAGAAAACGCAAGCGGGAGGGGGTCTCAAAAGGGCCTTTCTCCCGATTTTCACCATGAACATGATCAACTCGGCGGAACGCGACATCTTTCATCGCCATACGCTCTGCGACGCGCTGGCGGATTCAATCCGCGAGCGTCTTTTTGAACACGAATTCGCGCCCGGCGATGTTCTGGACGCGCCGCCACTGGCGGCATATTACGGCATCCGGCGTTCGACGCTGACGGAAGCCTTGCGGCAACTCGCGCGCGAGCGATTGCTGGTCGCGCGGGAGCAGGCTTATCGCGTTGCGAAATATCGCCGTAGCGACATTGAGGCGATATTGACGGCGCTTGAACAGATTCGCCTGCTTGCGATTCCGCCTGCTTCCGCCCGGAACGATGAGCCGCATTGGCGGATCGCCGCCAGTCCTTACTGGGGGGATTCCGGGTTTGTGGTGACGCGGCCATTTGTGGTGGCGGCGCGCAATCTGTACCACCAGTTGCGCGCCAGCATCGGGCCTGCGCTGGCGAAAATCGAGACCGCCTGCCTGCATGGACATGACCGGAATGCGCTGGCGCAGGCTGTCGCCAACGGCGAGCGCGGGCCAATCGAAAATTTTTACAAGGAAACGGCGCAGACATTCCGGCAACAGGTTCTGAACGTTTTCGACGTTGCGTAATCAGGAATCCGCGCCAAAAACCGCGTCATTTCAGGCAAGACTTTTATCACCCGATTCACCCACACTGGAACCGCATCATGATACGTACTCACATCCTCGGCTTTCCCCGCATCGGCGCGAACCGCGAACTCAAATTTGCGCTGGAGCGTCATTGGCGGGGCGAGATTTCCCTTGACGAACTGGAGTCTGTCGGACGCGAATTACGCGCCCGGCATTGGGCGCTGCAACGCGATGCCGGGCTGGATTTCGTCACGGTCGGCGATTTCGCCTTTTACGACCAGGTGGCGAACCATATCCAGCTTCTGGGATGCGAGCCGGAACGCTTTGGCTTTTCCGGTAGAGAAGCCGAGCTTTCCCGCTATTTCACCCTGGCGCGTGGTTTATCCCGCGAAGGTGAAGCGGAAGCAGGCCGCCCCGCGCTGGAAATGACCAAATGGTTCGATACCAATTATCACTATCTGGTGCCGGAATTTTCCGCCGATACGACATTCTCGCTGCACAGCGAACGGCTTTTTTCCGAGATTGAAGAGGCCAGACAGCTTGGACATAAACCCAAGGTGGTCCTGATTGGCCCCTTGAGCTTTTTGTGGCTGGGCAAGGAAAAAATAACGGATTTTTCCCGACTGACCCTGCTGGAAAAACTGCTGCCCGTTTATCGCCAGATTCTCGCGCGCGTTCAGGCGCTGGGCATCGAGTGGGTGCAGATGGATGAACCCGTTCTTGGTCTGGATTTGCCGCTCGAATGGCGTCAGGAATTTGACCCGGCCTATAACCAGCTTGCTTCGACAGGCGCGCGGATATTGCTGGCGAGTTATTTTTCTCCCCTCCGGGAAAATTTCAATCTGGCCTGCCGTCTGCCGGTCGCGGGCCTGCATATTGACGCCGTGCGCGCGCCGGAAGACGCCCTGCTCGCCGCCGACTGGCTGCCCGCGCACAAGGTGCTCTCGCTCGGCTTCATCGACGGACGCAATATCTGGCGCGCGGACCTGGATCAGGCGCTCAGCGCGTTACGCTCGAATTTCCTGTCTTCAGCGCGTGAAATCTGGCTTTCATCTTCATGCTCGCTGCTGCATGTGCCATTCAGCGTGGCGGCGGAAACGGGGCTGGATGCGGAATTGCGCTCGTGGTTGAGCTTTGCCACCGAAAAACTGCGCGAACTGCAAACCCTCAAACAGGCGGCGGCGGAAATCGTCGCCAAAAAGCCGGATTGGGATGACGAATTCAATTGGCGGCAGCGACAACAGGGGCAACAGGAACGCGCTGGCGAATTGCTGACGCAGTCCCGCCTGGCCTTGCAAAGCCGCCGGGAAAGTCGGCGCGTGCATGCGCCGGAAGTCGAAGCGCGTATCGCCAACCTGCCTGCCGATATTGACCGGAGAAAATCGCCTTTTCCTGTGCGGCAGGCCGCGCAAAAAGCACGCCTTGGCCTGCCGCCGCTGCCCACGACCACCATCGGCTCCTTCCCGCAAACCGCGCAGATTCGCGCCGCGCGGGCGGCATGGCGGCGGGGCGAACTCTCCATTGCCGATTATACGAACGCCATGAAAAACGAAATTGCCCGAACAGTCGCCCTACAGGAAAAGCTGGGGCTGGATGTGCTCGTGCACGGTGAAGCGGAGCGCAACGACATGGTGGAATATTTCGGTGAGCAACTGGCGGGGTTTGCCTTTACCGCTTCGGGTTGGGTGCAATCCTATGGTTCGCGCTGCGTCAAGCCGCCCATCATTTACGGCGACGTTGCGCGTCCAAAACCAATGACGGTGGATTGGTCGCGCCACGCCCGGAGTCTTACGCGAAAACCGATGAAAGGCATGCTGACCGGCCCGATTACGATTCTGCAATGGTCATTCGTGCGCGACGACCAGCCGCGCGCCAGAACAGCGGAGCAAATCGCGCTGGCGATTCGGGATGAGGTCGTCGATCTGGAACAGGCGGGCATCGGCATTATCCAGATTGATGAACCGGCCATCCGCGAGGGTTTGCCCTTGCGCCGGGAATTGCAGGCCGATTATCTCGCCTGGGCGACGCGGGCATTTCGCGTTGCCGCTTCCGGCGTTGCCGATGAAACACAAATACATACCCATATGTGTTATTCTGAATTTAATGACATCCTGCCTGAAATCGCCTCAATGGACGCGGATGTCATTACCATTGAAGCCAGCCGTTCCGATATGGAGTTATTGAACGCTTTCGGTGAATTCCATTACCCGAACGAAATCGGCCCCGGCATCTATGACATTCATTCGCCGCGCGCGCCTTCGGTGAAAGAAATCCAGAATCTGCTCGAAAAAGCCCTTGCCGTGATTCCCGCCGGGCAATTGTGGGTTAATCCCGATTGCGGCCTGAAAACCCGCGCCTGGCCGGAAACCGAAGCCGCCTTGCGCAATATGGTCAAAGCGGCGCAAAACCTGCGCGCCAATTTGAGGAATGATTCATGAGCGAACACGTTGCAAGCGCTGAAAATCCGGAAACACCGGGCAATCTTGAAAACCTCGACCCGGCGCTCATGATGGGCAAGGTCGTAACGAAACGCGGTTATTTCATCCTGCTGGCCGACATCGTCGCCGCGCTGCTTTTGCTTGATTTTCTGCCCTGCGACCCCAAGGTCAATGCAGGGCTGGCGTTGCTCTTTTTCGTCGGCGTGTTGTGGCTGACGGAAGCCATCCACGTCACAATCACCGCCCTGATTGTGCCGGTGCTGGCGGTTTGCCTGGGACTGACTGGCGTCAGCAAGGCGCTTTCCCTGTTCGGCGATCCGACCATTTTCCTGTTTTTCGGCGGCTTCGCGCTGGCGACCGCGCTGCACATTCAGGGTATCGACCGTTTCATCGCCAATCGCCTGCTGTTGCTGGCGAAAGGACATTTCGGCCTCGCCGCGATGATGCTGTTTCTGGCAACGGCAGTCCTGTCGATGTGGATCAGCAACACGGCGACCGCCGCCATGATGCTGCCTTTGTCGATGGGCATTCTCGGCAATCTGGATCGGGAAAAGGAACGCAACACGTTTACCTTTCTCCTGCTGGGCGTTGCCTACAGCGCCAGCATCGGCGGTCTGGGCACGCTGGTCGGCAGCCCGCCGAACATGATTGCGGCGTCACACCTGGGGCTGGATTTCGCGGACTGGATGAAATACGGCCTGCCGCTCATGTTCGTCATGCTGCCCCTGATGGTCGGCGTGCTCTACCTGGTGTTTCGTCCCGATTTCCACCATCGTGTCGAAGTTCAGGCTTACGCCTTTCCGTGGTCGACATCGCGTCTCCTGACCCTCGCCATCTTTCTCCTTGCCGCCGCCTGCTGGATTTTCAGTTCGCAGCTCAGCGATTTTCTGGGAGGCATCAAACAGTTCGACGCCCTGATTGCCGTCGGCGCGGCGGTGCTGATTGGCATCAGCGGCGTGGCAAGTTGGCGACAGATTCAGAACAACACGGAATGGGGCGTGCTTTTCCTGTTCGGCGGGGGTCTGGCGTTGAGCGCCGTGCTACAGGATTCCGGCGCCAGCGCCATCATGGCCAACGCCGTCAGCCAGAGTCTTGGCGACAATCACGGATTCATCGTGCTTTTCGCTTCCGCCATCTTCATCATTTTTCTGACCGAATTTTCCAGCAACACCGCCAGCGCCGCGCTGATGGTGCCGCTCTTCGCCGTCGTCGGCGAAGCCCTGGGGCTGCCCGCGCATCTGCTGCCGCTGGTCATCGGCATCGGCGCGTCAATGGCCTTCATGCTGCCGGTATCGACACCGCCAAACGCCATTGTCTTCGGCACGGGGCTGATTCAGCAAAAGGAAATGATCCGCGCCGGATTCTTTCTGGTGCTTGTCTCCGCCGTAGTCGTCAGCCTGTTCGGCTGGTTTGTCTGGCGCTGACACGATTCAGACCAGTCTGCCGGGTGCGTGGCAGCAGGGTTTTGTTCAAGGGGAAGAGGTTTCAGGCTGACGTTCAGGGGTGGGCGCAGTATAGTTATGGCTTGTCGCGTACTGATAACAAGGAGCCTTCCTCATGGTTACAACAAAGAAGCATCCGGTGGCGAAGCCTGCTACTGCCCCTGCCGCCCCCGCCATCACCGTTGGAAAACCTGCCGCCGGGAAACCCGCAGCGCGCAAGACCTCCGCAAAACCCGCTGCCGCCAGGACGGTTCCGGCCAAATCCACCCGGGCGGGGCGGCGTCCCCGGCAGGCCCGTTCGGGCGACATCGCCACTTCTTCCACGCCGGAAGGCATCAAGGCGTTCGAAGTCGATCAGGCGGTGTCGGCGGCGCGGGAATCCAAGACGGTGGCGGTTTCGGACATTCTGCAAACCGCCGCCGGGAAGCAGGATATCCAGTCGGTTGCCAGTACGCTGGAGGCGATTCTGGCCGGGGCTTCTCCTGATGATGTGGCGGTATTGCGCGACGCTTTTCTGAAAAAGACGGACGCAAAATCCCACAGGCCGGTGTTGCGACCGGATGATGTGCTTTCAGATGACTGGCGCACGGGAGGGTATCCGTACAAGAACCTGATGTCGCGCAAGAATTACGAAAAGCAGAAATATCAGTTGCAGGTGGAATTGCTGAAGCTGCAAGCCTGGGTCAAGGAGACGGGGCAACGCCTGGTGATTCTTTTCGAGGGGCGCGACGCCGCCGGCAAGGGCGGCACCATCAAGCGTTTCATGGAGCACCTGAACCCGCGCGGCGCCAAGGTCATCGCGCTGGAAAAACCTTCCGACGTGGAGCGCGGTCAATGGTATTTTCAGCGTTACATCCAGCATTTGCCCACGACCGGCGAAATCGTGCTGCTCGACCGTTCCTGGTACAACCGCGCCGGGGTGGAGCGGGTGATGAATTTCTGCACTCCGGATGAATACGCGGAATTCATGCGCCAGTGCCCGGAATTCGAGCGCAATCTGGCGCGCAGCGGCATCCACCTGATCAAATTCTGGTTTTCGGTGAGTCGCGCCGAACAGCGCCGCCGCTTCAAGGAACGGGAATCGCACCCCCTGAAACAGTGGAAACTTTCGCCCATCGACCTGGCTTCGCTGGATAAATGGGATGACTACACCAAGGCCAAGGAAGCGATGTTTTTCTATACCGACACCGCCGACGCGCCGTGGACGGTGGTGAAATCCGATTGCAAGAAGCGGGCGCGTCTGAATGCCATGCGCTACATCCTGCACAAGCTGCCCTATACCAACAAGGATATGGAGCGTATCGGGCATCTCGACCCCCTGCTGGTGGGCCGGGCCAACGTGGTGTATGAGCTGGGCGAGCAGGAAGGCACGCCCATCCTGTGACGTTGTCGGCCACGCAGGCGGGCGCGCCGCCCGCCATTTTGCTCATGGGGCCGACGGCCAGCGGCAAGACCGGGCTGGCGCTGGAACTGGCGCGACGTTTTCCCGTCGGCATTGTCAGCGTCGATTCCGCGCTGGTGTTCCGGGACATGGACATCGGCACGGCCAAGCCGGACGCGGCGACATTGGCGGAGTTTCCACATCATCTCGTCGACCTCATCAGCCCGGAAGAACGCTACAGCGCCGCCCGCTTCCAGGCGGACGCGCTGGCCGCGATGGCAAAAATCCGCGCATCCGGTCGCATCCCCCTGCTGGTGGGCGGCACCATGCTTTATTACAAGGCGCTGCTGGAAGGTCTGGCCGATTTGCCGCCCGCCGATCCCGATCTGCGCGCCGAGATTGAGGCCGAAGCCGCGCAAAAAGGCTGGCCCGCCCTGCACGCGGAACTGGCGAGGCTCGACCCCGTTACCGCCGCCAGACTGGCGCCAGGCGACCGCCAGCGCATTCAGCGCGCGCTGGAAATCTGCCGGATTGCGGGGCGTCCCCTGTCGGCATTGCTGGCGGAGGGTCAAGGCAGGCCTCCGCCGGATCGCTTTTTGCGTATTGCCTTGCTGCCTTCCGCGCGCGCCGTATTGCATGAACGCATCGCCCGACGTTTTCAGGCCATGTTGCAGGCGGGTTTGATCGAAGAAGTGGAGCGTCTGCGCCAGCGTTACGCGCTCTCTCCAGACCTGCCTGCCATGCGCTCGGTCGGCTATCGTCAGGTGTGGGAATGGCAGGAGGGGAAAATCGCAACGCGCGCCGAATTGACCAATCGGGGCATTTTCGCCACCCGGCAACTCGCCAAGCGCCAGATGACCTGGCTGAGCAATACGCTGACCGGCGAAGTCTTCGATTGTCTGGATAACGCTTTGGCGACGCGGGTGGTGGCGCGGGTGGCGGAGTTTCTGGACTGAATCAGCCCTCTTTGACAATCCGGTTGCGTCCCTGTTCCTTGGCGAGATACATCCGGTGGTCGGAAAGTTCAATCAGGGCGTGCTGATCGCTGACCTTGTCCAGCAGGCGTTCGGTAATCCCGATGCTGGCGGTGATGTTCTCGCCATCCATGCGTTTGCCCAGACCGGTGAGACGCAGGCGGGTGAGGGCTGATTCGGCCTGATGAATATCGGTATCCGGCATGATGATGAGGAATTCCTCACCCCCCCAGCGCACCAGCATGTCGCCCGCGCGCAGTACCTGCATGATGGCCGCCGCCGCCTGTTGCAGTACGAGGTCTCCGGCTTCGTGTCCATACCGGTCATTGACCAACTTGAAATGGTCGAGGTCGACAAAGGCCAGCGCCAATGGCGTTTTGCTGCGGCAGGAAATGGCAAATTGCAGATTCAGCAATTCCTTGCCGCTTCTGCGGGTGAAACAGGCGGTGAGCGGGTCGCGCACGGCTTGCCGCACCAGCGCCACCATAAAGGCCAGTTGACTGATTCCCGCCAGGGTGGAGATGCCTGTCAGCAGAATCAGGAGCCAGAAGGCGCTTAAAAAGCTGGCCCAACTCTGGTCATCCAGACGCAGCATGATGGAAGCGAGCTGGGCGATCAGGATGAGGCTGGCCAGCATCAGGTTTTCCAGCACGCTCAAAGGGAAAATGGAAAGCCCGGCGATGAGTACGAAAGGCAGGAAGGTGTAACCCGATGCAATGGTGTCGGAAATGCCGGTCAGGGTAAAAGACGCCAGCAGATGACGTGAAGCCAGGTAGAAAAGGCAGGGAATCAGGAACAGGGTGAACACCGCTCGAAAGGCGTGGTGCGCACTGATGTTGGAACGGGGCTTGTAGAACAGCACCAGAGCGACGAAAGCGGCGCTTGCCAGAAGACGTATGGCAGCCAGTTTCAGCCAGAGTTCGTGTGGGAAAACAAAATAATCCACCACGCACCACAAGGGGGTCAGAATGGTGAACAACAAGGCGATGAAGCGGGCGCGGTTGACAATCATGACCGCGCGCTTGGCGGCCAGAAGCTGCGAATGCCGGATGGGACTGAGCAAGCTTGCGTATTCGTCGGGATGCAATTCGCTGGCCATGATGGCAAGGAGGCGTCGCCAACCTGTCGGGGCATTGGCAATTGCGGAAGAATGAAGTTGCATGCGGCGAAGGGAGCGTTATATGAACAGGAACGACAAATACGCCCGGCAGTATATACGAGCGTCCTCTGAAATGGGTAAAAGATTGTCGCATGGCGTTGCGCAGTGAATTATGAAGAACCGGGCAGAGGAGTGTTTTTTAATATTTTGTCATAAACGGGCGATATCCCATAATATGGGTTTATGGTTAAAGCGCCTGTTTTTTGTGCCATAATTCCGCTCTTTTCCGGCCTGGAATTCTGTTTATGCCACAAACGCTTTACGACAAACTTTGGGACAATCATGTGGTGCGCCAGGAGGCGGATGGCACCGCGCTGATTTATATCGACCGGCATCTGGTGCATGAAGTCACCAGCCCGCAAGCCTTCGAGGGGCTGAAGCTTTCGGGCCGCAAGCCCTGGCGCGTGTCTTCCATCGTGGCGACGGCGGATCACAATACGCCGACGAATCATTGGGACGAAGGCATCAAGGACCC
>JAISRR010000135.1 GCA_031273565.1 Zoogloeaceae bacterium
TTACTGAAGCGCGGATTCGATCTGCGGCAGCGAGCTGTGACGCACATCCATACCCTTGACGATGTAGATGATGAATTCGGAAATATTCTTGGCGTGATCGCCGATGCGCTCAATGGCTTTGGCGAGGAACAGCAGATCCAGGCTGTCGCTGATGGTGCGCGGGTCTTCCATCATGTATGTCACCAGTTTCCGGGTAAAGCCCTTGAATTCGAGGTCGATCAGATTGTCTTCTTTCAGGATGGATACGGCGGCGTTCACATCCAGGCGGGCAAAGGCGTCCAGCGCGCGGTGGATGAGATTGGCCGCCAGACTGCTCGCCACGCGCAGATCGCCGATCGGCATGTTGCGGGCTTCGCCGTTCTCCACGATGGATTTGACCATGCGCGCGATTTTGTGGGCTTCGTCACCGGCGCGTTCCAGATTGGTCGTGATCTTGGAAATCGCCAGCAACAGGCGCAGGTCGCGGGCGGCGGGCTGGCGGCGCGCGATGATGGAAGTCAGCGCCTGGTCAATGGCGACTTCCATGCTGTCTACGCTGTCCTCGGCGTTGATGACGGTTGTCGCCAGCGCCACGGAATAATTCGCCAGGGCATCAATGGCGCGCTGGATCTGCGTTTCGACCAGCCCGCCCATTTCCATCAGTTGCGAGGAAACGTTGTTCAGGTCGCTGTCGAACTGGGAGGAGAGGTGTTTTTCATTCATGATGGGTTGCGGGTCTTCTAGCCGAAACGGCCGGTAATGTAATCTTCGGTTTCACGACGATTGGGTTTGAAAAACATCTGTTCGGTATCGCCAAATTCCACGAGATCGCCCAGATACATATAGGCCGTGTAATCACTGCAACGCGCCGCCTGCTGCATGTTGTGCGTCACAATGATGACGGTGTAGTCATTTTTCAGCTCCGCGATCAATTCCTCGATTCTGGCGGTGGAAATCGGATCCAGCGCGGAACAGGGTTCGTCAAGCAGCAGGAGTTCCGGTTTGATGGCGATGCCGCGCGCGATGCACAGCCGTTGTTGCTGCCCGCCCGAAAGACTGGCGCCGTTCTGCGTCAGCTTGTCCTTGACTTCGTCCCACAATGCCGCCTTCTTCAACGCCCATTCCACACGCTCTTCCAGGTCGATCCGGGAGAGTTTTTCAAAGAGCTTCACGCCGAAAGTGATGTTGTCGAAAATCGACATGGGAAAAGGCGTCGGCTTTTGAAACACCATGCCGATGCGGGCGCGAATCAGCGCCACATCCTGCTTCGAGGCCAGCAGATCCTCGCCGTCGAGCAAAAGCCGGCCCTCGGCCCGCTGATCCGGGTACAGCTCGAACATGCGGTTGAAGACACGCAACAGCGTCGACTTGCCGCAACCCGAAGGGCCGATGAAGGCCGTCACCCGGTTGGCCGGAATATCAAGATGGATGTTCCTGAGCGCGTGGAATTTACCGTAATAAAAATTCAGATCGCGCACGGCGATTTTGACGGACGGCGCGGCGTCGGCAGTATGGGCAATGTGGGTATCGGTCATGATCGTTATTTGCGGCGGGAAAGAAGCCGCGCCAGAATGTTGAGTCCAAGAACGGCGAGCGTAATCAGGAACACGCCCACCCACGCCAGTTGTTGCCAGTTCTCATAGGGACTCATGGCGAACTGGAAAATGGTGACGGGGAGATTGGCGGTCGGCCCGGAAAGATCGGTTGTCCAGAACTGGTTGTTCAGGGCGGTGAACAAGAGCGGCGCGGTCTCGCCGGAAATACGCGCCACCGCCAGCAACACGCCGGTAATGACGCCCGCCCGCGCCGCGTTCAGGGTGACGCGGGTAATCACCTTCCATTTTGGCGCGCCCAGCGCGTAGGCCGCTTCGCGCAGACTCGCGGGAATCAGCGCAAGCATGTTTTCAGTGGTGCGAATGACCACCGGAATGACGATCAACGCCAGCGCCACGGCCCCCGCCCAGCCGGAAAACTGCCGGAAACGCAGCACGATCACCGCATACACAAAGAGGCCGATCACGATGGACGGGGCCGAGAGCAGCAGGTCATTGATGAAGCGCACCGTCACGGCCAGCGCGCCGCGCGGGTTGTATTCGGCCAGATAAACGCCGGACAGGACGCCAATCGGCGCGCCAATCAGGGTCGCCAGCGCCACCATGAGCAAGGATCCCCAGATCGCGTTGGCCAGCCCGCCCATGTCATTGGGCGGCGGCGTGTTTTCGGTGAAGAGCGTCAGGCTCAGGCCGCCCAGACCGAGAGAGAGCGTTTCCCACAAAATCCACATCAGCCAGAAGACGCCGAAAATCATGGCCCCCAGGGAGAGCGTCAGCGCGATCCGGTTGATCCACTTGCGGCGGGCGAAAAACGCCGCCTGAACATCCCGGTTCGCGGGAAAAGAAGTGGCATTCACGCGCGTCCCCCCTCGTTTTTTTGCAGCCGCATGAGGAGCAGCCGGGAGAAAACCAGCACCACGAAAGTAATCAGGAACAAAACCAGCCCCAGGTAAATCAGCGAAGCCTGATGCAGCCCCGGCGCGGCTTCGGCGAATTCGTTCGCCAGGGCGGAAGTGATGCTGTTGGCGGCCTCAAAGAGCGAAGGCGAGCGCAACTGGTTCATGTTGCCGATCACGAACGTGACCGCCATCGTCTCGCCCAGCGCGCGCCCCAGCCCCAGAATGATGCCGCCCAGCACGCCGGTTTTGGTGTAGGGCAGCACGATGTTCCAGATCACTTCCCAGGTGGTCGCGCCCAGCCCGTAGGCCGATTCCTTCAAAAGCGGCGGCGTGACTTCAAACACGTCGCGCATCACCGAAGCGATGAACGGAATAATCATGATCGAGAGGATGATCCCGGCAGACAGAATGCCAATGCCCACCGGCGGGCCGGAGACCAGCGCGCCGAAAAAAGGCACATCGTTCAACGCGGATTGCAGCGGCTGCTGAACATAACGCGCCAGCACCGGGCCGAACACGATCAATCCCCACATGCCATACACAATGGAAGGCACCGCCGCCAGTAACTCGATGGCCGTCCCCAGGGGACGCTTCAGCCAGGCGGGCGACAATTCCGTCAGGAACAGGGCAATGCCAAAGCTGATGGGCACCGCGATCAAAAGCGCGATGACGGAAGTCGACAGCGTCCCGTAGATCATGACCAGGCCGCCAAAATCTTCCTGTACGGGATCCCAGACATTGCGGGTCAGAAAACCGGGGCCATATTGCACAATGGCCGGCCACGCGCCAATGACGAGCGAAACGATGATCCCCAGCAGCAAGGCCAGGGTCAACAAGGCGGCGCTGCGCGTCAGGATGCCAAACAGTCGGTCGGCCAGGGTGTTGGAAATCATGTCGGGTATCAGGCGTCAAAAATCAGGCAATGAACATGGAGCCTACTCTAAGTCGGGTTTGTGACAAAATGATGACTTGCGGGGCAAAATGTCCCATTACCCTGAAAAACGGACAACCCGTCAGATTCCGTGACAAGACCTTCAACCTTGC
>JAISRR010000170.1 GCA_031273565.1 Zoogloeaceae bacterium
CGTATCCAGCCCCGCTTCCGCCCGTTCGGCGGCAAGCAGTACGGCGCGGGCCTTGTTGCAGGTTTCTTCCCATTCGGCTTCCGGGTCGGAGTCGGCGACGACGCCGCCGCCCGCCTGAACGCGCAGTTTGCCGTCCTTGATGACGCCGGTGCGAATGGCGATCGCCAGATCCATGTTGTCGTGAAAATCCA
The DNA here is from genome assembly GCA_031273565.1 of Zoogloeaceae bacterium. Taxonomy (GTDB): domain Bacteria; phylum Pseudomonadota; class Gammaproteobacteria; order Burkholderiales; family Rhodocyclaceae; genus Azovibrio. The sequence goes on from JAISRR010000170.1 coordinate 192, forward strand.
GATAACCGACCGCGCCCGCGTAGACGCCGCGCTTGACCGGCTCCAGTTCGGCAATGATTTCCATCGCCCGCACCTTGGGCGCGCCGGAGACCGTACCCGCCGGGAAACTCGCCTTCAGCACGTCTATTGCCGACAGACCCGGTTGCAGGCGGCCTTCCACGTTGGAGACCATGTGCATCACATGCGAATAACGCTCGATGACCATCTGTTCCGTCACCCGCACGCTGCCGATTTGGGCGACCCTGCCGCAATCGTTGCGTCCCAGGTCGAGAAGTTGCACGTGTTCGGCGCGTTCTTTCTGGTCGTTCAGCAGTTCCGTCGCCAGCGCTTCGTCTTCCGCGTCGGTTTTGCCGCGCTTGCGGGTGCCGGCGATGGGGCGCAGGATGACTTTCTGTTCTTCTCCCTGCCGTTCCAGACGCACGAGAATTTCCGGCGACGCGCCCACAACGTGAAAATCCCCGAAGTCGAAATAGAACATATAGGGCGAGGGGTTCAAACTTCGGAGCGAGCGGTAGAGCGCCATCGGGCTGGCGGCAAACGGTTTTTCCATGCGCTGCGAGGGCACGACCTGCATGATGTCGCCTTCGGTGATGTACGCCTTGGCTTTTTCGACCGCCGCCATGTAAGCCTCCTTGCCGAAGGTGGACACGGCGGGCGCGGAGGCGGTCGGCGTTTCGGCGGGAATGGCGACGGGCTGGCGCAGCCGGGACAATAATTCCCGGATTCTGGCCTGCGCCTTCTGGTACGCGCCGGGTACGCCGGGTTCGGCGTAGACAATCAGGGTGAGCTTGCCGGAAAGGTTATCCACCACGGCCAGTTCTTCCGAGAGCAACAGCAGGATGTCGGGGAGGTTGGCGTCATCGACGGCGGTGGGAGTTTTGCCAAGCCGGGGTTCCACGTAACGCACGGTGTCATAACCGAAATAGCCGACCAGCCCGCCCGTAAAGCGGGGCAGACCCGAAGCGGGCGGCGCTTTGAAACGCCGCATGAAGGCGGCGATAAAATCCAGCGGATTTTCGTTTTCCGTCTGTTCGGCAATGCGCGGGCCGGTGAGCACCAGGACCTTGTTGGCATAGACGGCGATGCGGGTGAGCGCCGAAAGGCCGATGATGGAATAACGCCCGAAACGCTCGCCGCCCTGCACGGATTCCAGCAGATAAGTGTGAGGGCCGTTCGCCAGTTTCAGGTAGATGGAGAGCGGCGTATCGAGGTCGGCGAAGGTTTCGAGCGTTACCGGGATGCGGTTGTAGCCTTGCAGGGCCAGGGCGTTGAATTCTTGTTCGGTCATGGAAAGCCTCTTGAAACGAAAATGACATCAGGTTTGTACGGAAATGGAACAGGCGTCAGGTAAAAACCCTGGGCAGCCGGGGGCGCGGAATCAGGAACGCCAGCCGCTCCAGCAGAAGCGCCAGCTACGCCAATCTTTCCAGGTACGCAAAGTAGTCATTTTTTGAGGCAAAAGATCTTCAAATCAGGGGTTGCGCCTGTCTTAATGCGGCAAGCAGGTCAGATACTAACGCATCGCAATCGGCATTGTCTACCGGCGTGCCTTCCGTATAGCCGTAAGGCACGAGATACGCGAGGCTTCCCGCCGCCTGCGCCGCCAGCGCGTCGTTTACGGAATCGCCGATGTGCAGGTTGTTTTCCGGCGCGCAGCCCAACTGGCGACAGGCGTAAACAATCGGTTCAGGATGCGGTTTTTTGAAGGGCGTGCTGTCGCCGCCCACTACGACCTGAAAATAATCGGCCAGTCCGGTTTTTTGCAGGAGCGGTTCGGTAAACGCCACAGGTTTGTTGGTTACGACCGCCAGCGGCAACCCCGTTGCCTGCCAGGCGCGCAATCCTTCAACAACCTGGGGATATGGCCGCGCGGCGCGACCATTTTCCTCCGCGTAACGGCGCTGGAAAAAGCGGATGCCTTCCGCAATCTGTCCGCTGGCCGGGGGCGCCTCCCAGGTCAGGCAGCGTTCCACCAGCACGGCCATGCCGTTGCCCACAAAGCGGCGGATTTCCGCTTCGCTCCGGGCGGGCAGGCCCATGTCGGCCAACATGCGGTTGCAGGCAACGCTCAAATCCAGCGCGGTATCCAGCAATGTGCCATCCAGATCGAACGTGACGGAACCCAGTTTTCTCATGCGCTTAAAAGGCGATGACTTTTTTCAGGGCCGGCTTGGCGGAAAGGATGGCGTTTCCCCGGCTGACGGCGGTATCCAGCGCCGCCTTGGCGGGTTTTTTGCCTGCCCAGACCTGTTCCAGTTCTTCGTCGACAATGATGCGCACCGGCTCCAGCGTGGAAACGCGCAGGGGTTGCGTCGCGCCTTTGCCTTGCAGGGAGGCGTAGGCGACATCCAGCGCCTGTTCTTCATC
>JAISRR010000196.1 GCA_031273565.1 Zoogloeaceae bacterium
TCTCTTTCAACGCTGGCAACGCGCTTTACTGCATCAAACCATTCCACCGCTCATCGCCCGTTGGGAATCCCGCATCGGGGTCAAGGTCAGCGCTTATTTTCTGCAACGCATGAAAACCAGATGGGGTAGTTGCAACCCCCAACGTTGCCATATCCGGCTCAACACCGAACTGGTAAAAAAGCCCCGTGACTTGCTTGAGTACGTCATTGTTCATGAAATGCTCCACCTGCTCGAACCCACCCATAATGAGCGTTTCATCACCCTGCTTGAGCAGTTCTACCCCGGCTGGCGTGAGGCGAGGGCAGAATTGAACGAGCTTCCCCTGGGCGGGTAGAGGCAAATAAATGGACGCTATTACGGCAACTTTGGTTCCGAAGATTTTGAAATGGAATAATGGGTAAATATGGAGTCACTCAGAGAGCTTGAGCGCAGTGCCACATGAGGAAGATCACGCACGGCGCTGACAGCATCGACAAGCGTGTTTTTCTCGGCAGCGGTCAGTGTTTTCAAGTCGCCATCATTGAAATAGACCAGCGCTTTCAGGCTCTCGCTCGGTTGAAAGTTTGGGCCAAACAGTAGACGAGCCGAGGCAAGTCCGAGCGACAAACTCACTCCTGCATTGACCATCGCGGCGACGTCCCGATAATCCTTGGCCTCCGCGCGTTGAAGCACGACCTTGACCTTGGTCGCCATCAGATCATCAAAAGAGGCCACCTGTAAAATACCGTCATCGGTGAAATCTGGTTCTCCTACTCGCCCACAGGCAATCGTGCCGAAGAAGGATACTTTAACGTACTCCTTCTTTGAGTTGGCACAGGGGACAAGCACAACCCAGGTATTGTCCTGATCCTGGAGCGTTGTGGAATGATCCATGAATGGAAAAGCCGCTTTGATGGCCATCCGGTCAAGCGGTTTTTCCGAGAAGAAGTCGAAATCGACCGAATCACGATGCCCCAGTCGAAGCGCAATGGCAGTGCCACCGTAAAGCGTAAACCCCAGATTCGGCGCGTTGCGAAGTTCCGGCCAAAGACGTTGCTGCGCAGGCGGCAATATGTCCATGCGGGACTTGAATTTGCGAGTCACACAAACCTCCGCACGGGCAAGGCAGGAACGTGATCCACGTCAGCCAGACCAAGACGATAATGCCAATATGCCCAGGAACGCTCATTGAACTGACCGGCTTCTGCGTGCGTCAAGATTTCACGAAGCACTTCGTCGCCAACTTGTGAGACAAGCGACTGAACATCGGAGTAGTCGCCGATATTCATAACCTGGGCGATCACTCGCATGGGCATGGCGACAGCTTCCTCTGGCGTTTTCCACCAGATGTACTTGCTGGCAAGCGGCTTCAACGACTCTTGATTGATCTGGATCATGCGAGCATCTCTTCGACGCGCTTTTACGATTTACGACAGGCGAATTCTACGCGCTCATGGCCGCTCCTGCGTTGGCCGGATGGTCAGCAGGTGGTCGCGTCCGGAGAACACGCCCGCCGGCGTGCGGATTTGGGCATGGCTGCCGGCGGCCAGCGGCTCCAGGCGGATGTGCAGCAGGCCGTCGCCGGTCTGGCGTTCGACTGTTTGTTCGGGGTTGGCCTGCTCGGCCAGGGCTTCGCCCAGCAGGCCCAGGAACAGGCCGAACGCATGCGCGTCGAGTTCGCCCAGCGCCGACAGGCGGATCGGGCGGCCGGTCGCCAGCCGCCAGCGCGCGGCCTCGACCTGGCGGGATTCCTCGGCCAGTTGCCGCGCTATCAGGGCGCGCTCGCGGCCGCGGTCGTGCACCCGCGCCAACGGGCCGCGCGGCGCGGCCTCGCCGTATTCGCGCAGGCGCGGGTTGATCGTGAGCGGCGGCGCATCCAGCCAGGAGGCGCTGGCGGGCACGTCTTCCCCATCCGCCGCGTCGAGCGAGAAATGGCGCGCGGGCTGTAGCGCGAACGCCGCGCGCGCGAGGCGGTGGGCGTCGTCGTCGCTGTCGCAGGCGGCGAACCATTGCGCCAATACGCGGAAGTCGGCTGAACGGTCGCTGCGTCCGCTGCGCCGTTCGTTGACTGCGGCGATCGCGCCCAGCAGTTGCGGAATCGCCGCCCGCGCCCGGGCGCGCAGCAGTTCGGCCTGCGGCGGTTCGTTGCCGGTGGACAGGAACCAGCCGCGCAGTCCTTTCCATCGCTCGCGCCAGACATCCCGGCGACGCCGGGTTTCGTCCGCCTGCTCGCTGGCGTCCCCCGGCGCGGCGTCGCGCGCCTCGCGTTCGGCGACCTGGCACAGAACGCCGTCGATGGATGGCGACAGTCCGTGCAGGACGCGGGCGATGGCGTCGGAACGGCGAATCAGGTCGCCCATGAAACGCTCGAGGTAGTCGATCAGCCGCCGCTTGTAGGCGACGATCGCGGTGGCGTCGGCCTGTTGCAGTTCCAGGCTGCGCGCTACGCCCGCCATGAACGCCTGCGCGTTTCCGGTCAGGTCTTCAAATACGCGCACCAGGTCGCGCAGGATTTCGTGCGCCTTGGCCACGTCCAGACCGTCGCCGGAGATCGTCTCGCCAAGCAGGCGTTGCAAGGCCCGCAAGCGGCTGTCGATGTCCTCCAGCGCCACGGTCTGCAGCTCGGCGCGGTGGCGCAGGCTCTGCGCGAACACCGCCAGGCTGGCCTCCACGGCTTCGCCGCCGCGCGAGAGCCGGTAGAGGAAACGCGCACGGTAATAGTCGTTGAGCGTGGACACGCGCGTCATGTCTGGCTGCGATTCCAGATTACCCCAGGTGGCCAACTGCGCCAGCGCCACGGCGACTTCTTCCTGGGCAGGCGGCGCGCCGCGCCAATCGGCCTCGGCCAGCACTTCGTCGGGCCGCAATTGCAAGCGGTATTGGCGCTTGGCGGCGGCGAACACTTCCATGATGGCGCGATAGAACGTCACCTTGTCCGCGGTGACGTGGCGGAACAGGTCGGCTGAATCCCCCGCCCATGGCAGATCGTGCATCACCCCGTGCTACTCCAGCGATCACTTTCCGTCATCCGCGCCGCCATTCTTCAACCGTCTCCGCTGAAAGCCAAGGCGGCATAGTGTAGCGTAATGTCTTTGCACTCGAAACTCATACCAGGGCTATCGCCTACGCAAATGTCGTAAAAAGTGAAAAAATATTTTATATTCAATTACTTATGTGTCTGTCGGAAAAAAGCCTTTCATCGCGCAGGAAGAAATGAACCCGATCGCCGGGCCTCCGGAACCTGGGAGCGCGGGGCTTCCGCCCCGCAACAGCGGCGGTCGTGTCATTCCCGCCGTTGCGGGGCAGAAGCCCCGCGCTCCCAGGAAACTCAGCCGTCTTTCCCGCGCGCAAAACCGCCGAACGCCTTCCACCGGCCGGCCTGCTTCCTGAAAGTCAAATGCGCCCGCCCTGGACTCTTCATAATAGCTTGAATATAAACGATTGCTTTCAACTACTTAGAAGCTGTTTTAAAAAAATGGGTACGAGAAATGCTTTGATCCCAAAAACCTCAATTCGAGCACTGGGTGAAGGTAGGGCGGTTTCTCCGAAACCGCCGCCCCCCGGCGCGCTCGGAGATCGCGCCCTACCCTGGATGATCCCTCTGCTTCTCAAACGTCTTTCTGATTTCTAAAACGGCTTC
>JAISRR010000200.1 GCA_031273565.1 Zoogloeaceae bacterium
ACTGTCGCCATTCGACACGCCGGGAACGCGGCGGCTTCCCTTCCAGCCGCCGCGCCAATCCGCTGTACCGCCTTGCGCGACAGCGGATTGTTACGTTGATGTCCAACATTTTCATATACAAAAATAAATTTCACAAAAGATTTGTATTGGCGCACACTGACGGAATATTTCACTGAATAAATTTATTTTTATACACAAACTTCAAAAATATGAAAAAAATTCATTTTTGATGCACCAGTCTGGTTCGCTCATCAGGAACCCATCGGGATTTATGCACCATAAACGGGAGGCTCCGGGAGCGGAAGATATTGCGAAAGCGTGGCGTCAATCACGGGGGAATGTTCCGGAAAATGCCGCGCCACAAGGCTTTCCCGGAAACGGGGACGCCTTTCGCGCAGGCTGGCATACGGCTTGCGTTAGGGAAGACGGACAAATCTTCAAAGGAACCTCGTCATGTCTCACCAAACGCAGCAGATTGAGCGCATCAGATCGTTGCCGGCGGAAACGCAGCAACTCATCAGGGAACACGGCATCAAATACGTCCTGACCCAGTTTGTCGACATCCACGGCGTTGCCAAGACCAAATCGGTACCGGTGAGCAATCTGGCCGACGCGATCAAAAATGGCGCGGGTTTTGCGGGTTTTGCGATCAGTGGCATGGGGATGGAGCCGCACGGGCCGGACATGCTGGCGTTCGGCGATTTGTCGACGCTTCTGCCCCTGCCGTGGCAGCCCGGTTACGGGCGCGTGACCTGTGAATGCCGCGTCGGCGGCAAGGCGCATCCTTACGATACCCGCAATGTGCTGAAAAAACAGGTGAAGCGCCTTGCGGAACACGGCTGGAAACTGAATACCGGGCTGGAGCCGGAATTCAGCCTCTTTTTGCGTAACGCCGATGGCAGCCTGTCGCCCGATTCCGGCGATACGCTCGACAAGCCCTGTTATGACTACAAGGGGCTTTCCCGCGCGCGGGCTTTTCTTGAAAAACTGACCGAATCCCTGCAACAGATCGGCTACGACATTTTCCAGATTGACCATGAGGACGCGCCGGGACAATTTGAAATCAACTACACCTACAACGAAGCCCTGGAGTCCGCCGACCGTTTCATCCTCTTTCGCATGGCGGCCAGCGAAATTGCCAACAGCATGGGGCTGGTGTGTTCCTTCATGCCGAAGCCGAATCCGCAACGTTCGGGGAACGGGATGCACATCCACCTCTCCATCGCGGACGAAAAGGGCAATAACCTCTTTCATGACGCCTCGGACAAACGCAATATGGGGCTGTCGAAACTCGCCTACCACTTTACGGCGGGGCTGTTGAAACACGCGCCCGCGCTTTGCGCGTTTGCCGCGCCGACCGTGAATTCCTACAAACGGCTGGTGGTTGGCCGCTCGCTTTCCGGCGCGACCTGGGCGCCGGTGTTCATCGCCTATGGTCTCAACAACCGCTCGGCCATGATCCGCATTCCCTACGGACGGCTTGAATACCGCCTGCCGGATTCGGGGTGCAATCCCTATCTTGTCACCGCCGCCATCATTGCCGCGGGGCTTGACGGCGTTGAGCACGAACTGGACGCGGGCGCGCCATGCAACGAAAACCTCTACCGGATGGGCGTGGAAAAAATCATGGCGCGCGGGATTGAAATTCTGCCGCAATCCCTGAATGAAGCCATCCGCGCCCTGGAATACGACGATCTGTTCCGCAAGACGCTGGGGAATGAAATCATCAACGAATTCATCAAGGAGAAGCGCATGGAGTGGGTGGAGTACAACCGCTATGTCACCGATTGGGAAGTCAGGCGTTACGCCGAATTTTTCTGACAGGGCCGCCGTTTTGCAAGGCACGCGAAACGTTTTTGCACCCGTTAATGTTGTTTGCGTAAAGAGAGGAAGTAAACCATGTGTGGAATTGTTGGTCTTTATTTGAAAAATCGCGCCCTTGAGCCGCAACTGGGGCGGATCTTCGAGCCGATGCTCCTGGCCATGACCGACCGGGGGCCGGATAGCGCCGGATTTGCCATTTATGGCGATGAGGTCGGCAGCGACTCGATCAAGCTCACCTTGCAGGTGGAGGATGTCCATTACGACTGGAAAGCGCTGGTCGCGGCGCTGGAGAAGCGTCTGGGCGCATCCCTCGACTGGTTTCAGAACGCGACGGCCGCTGTCATCAAAACCACGGTGGATGAGGAGAAAATCCGCGCCGCGCTGGCGGAACTCGCGCCCGAAGCGCATGTCATGAGCGTGGGGCAGAGCATCGAGATTTTGAAAGGCGTGGGGCTTCCGAAAGAGATTACCGAACGCTTCACGCTCAACAAGATGAAAGGCTCGCACATCATCGGGCACACCCGGATGGCGACGGAAAGCGCCGTGACGATGGAAGGCAGCCACCCGTTTTCGACCGGGGCCGATCTTTGCCTTGTGCATAACGGCTCGCTCTCCAACCATTTTCGCCTGCGTCAGGAATTGCGCCGGGAGGGGATTGTATTTGAGACGGACAACGACTCTGAAGTTGCCGCCGGGTATCTGACCTGGCGGCTGAAAAAGGGGGATTCGCTGGCGACAGCCTTGAATGGCGCGCTGGAGGATCTGGACGGGTTTTTCACGTTTGCGATTGGCACGAAAAACGGGTTTGCGGTCATCCGCGACCCGATTGCCTGCAAGCCCGCCGTGCTGGCCGAAACCGATGATTATGTGGCGATGGCTTCCGAATATCAGGCGCTCTCCAGCCTGCCGGGCATTGAAAACGCCCGCGTCTGGGAACCGGAACCGGCGACGCTGTACGTTTGGGAGCGCCAGTGAGCCTTCGTTATTCATTCATGGACATTGAGGACAACAAACAATGAAAACCGTAGATTTATCCGTTTCCAGCGTGCGCGACCTGAATCAGGCGCTGCATGACGAAGCCCGGCAACCAACGGAGCGCGAATGGGTCGTGACGCATCCGGCGGGCAAGCACAACATCGCCTGCGGCATTGATGAGGCGCTCAAAATCGACATTCAGGGGCACGCGGGCTATTACTGCGCCGGGATGAACAAGAAAGCCGACATTACCGTGCATGGCAATGTCGGAGTTGGCGTGGCGGAAAACATGATGTCCGGCTCGGTGCGCGTCAAGGGCGGCGCGTCCCAGTCCGCCGGGGCGACCGCGCATGGCGGGTTGCTCGTCATCGAGGGCGACGCGGGCGCGCGCTGCGGCATTTCGATGAAAGGCGTGGATATTGTCGTCCGGGGCAACATCGGCCACATGAGCTGTTTCATGGGGCAGGCCGGACGGCTTGTGGTCTGCGGCGACGCGGGCGACAACCTGGGCGATTCGCTCTACGAGGTGCATATCTACATCAAGGGCAAGGTCAAGTCGCTGGGTTCGGATTGCGTGGAAAAGGAAATCCGTCCCGAACATCTGGCCGAACTGAAGGCCTTGCTGGAAAAAGCCGGGTTCGACGAAGACCCGGCGGCTTTCCGGCGTTACGGCTCCGCCCGCGAGCTTTACAACTTCAAGGTCGACAACGCCGCAGCGTATTGATCGCACTTTCCCGAACCATGAATCATGACAGGACGGATACCGAAATGAGCAATCACCCTCCCCTTCTGCGCGAATCCGCGACCTTTGACCGGCTGGTCATTCAGGAAATCCAGCGCGCTGCCGAAACCGGCATCTATGACATTCGCGGCGGCGGCACCAAACGCCGCGTCCCCCACTTTGACGACCTCCTGCTGCTGGGCGCGAGCATGTCGCGCTACCCGCTGGAAGGCTACCGCGAAAAATGCGGCACGGATGTCGTTCTGGGAACGCGCTTTGCCAAAAAGCCGCTGCATATCAAAATCCCCATCACCATCGCCGGGATGAGTTTCGGCTCGCTCTCCGCGCAGGCCAAGGAGGCGCTGGGGCGCGGCGCGTCCATCGTCGGCACCAGCACCACCACGGGCGATGGCGGCATGACGCCCGAAGAGCGCGGCCAGTCCAAGCAACTGGTGTATCAATACCTGCCCTCGCGCTACGGCATGAACCCGGACGATCTCAGAAAAGGCGACGCCATTGAGGTCGTGCTGGGCCAGGGCGCGAAGCCCGGCGGCGGCGGCATGTTGCTGGGCATGAAAGTCACCGAGCGCGTCGCCGGAATGCGCACCCTCCCGGTCGGCATCGACCAGCGCAGCGCCTGCCGTCACCCGGACTGGACGGGGCCGGACGATCTGGCGATCAAGATTGCCGAACTCCGGGAAATCACCGATTGGGAAAAGCCCATCTACGTCAAGATCGGCGCGACCCGCACCTATTACGATGTCAAGCTCGCCGTCAAGGCCGGCGCGGATGTCATCGTGCTCGACGGGATGCAAGGCGGTACGGCGGCCACGCAGGAAGTGTTCATCGAACACGTCGGCATTCCGATTCTGCCCGCGATTCCGCTGGCCGTGCAGGCGTTGCAGGAAATGGGCATGCACCGCAAGGTTCAGCTCATTGTTTCAGGCGGCATCCGAAATGGCGCGGATGTCGCCAAGGCAATGGCCCTGGGCGCGGACGCGGTCTCCATCGGTACTGCGGCGTTGATCGCGCTGGGAGACAATCATCCCACCCTTGACCCGGAACTGAGAAAAATCGGTTCGGCGGCGGGGTTTTATGATGACTGGCAGGACGGCAAAGACCCGGCGGGCATCACCACGCAGGACCCCGCGCTCTCACAGCGCCTTGACCCGGTGCTGGCGGGGCGGCGGCTGGCCAATTATCTGCGTGTGCTGGTGCTGGAAGCGCAGACTATGGCCCGCGCCTGCGGCAAATCGCACCTGCACAATCTGGATACCGACGATCTGGTCGCGCTGTCTGTTGAAGCCGCCGCCATGGCCCGCGTGCCGCTGGCGGGAACCCGATGGATACCGGGACAATCGTCTTTCTGACCCACCTTGACCTGTCGCCCCATGCCCAACCCAAAAGGTTGGCGCGGGGCGGGGCGCACGGGAGTACAAACCTTCTCTCCAAACGTTCTTCTTTCCCCAACCACCCTTCCAAGGAAACTACCATGTCCAACGCTACCTGTCGTTTTTCCCTGAAAAAGTGTTTCATTTCGATGGTTCCGCTGCTCTTTCTGTGCGTATTTTCGCCTGCGGCCCTGGCGGAAGGCGAGACGCTGGATACCGGCACCACCGCCTGGATGATGACCGCCGCCGCGCTCGTCATCATGATGTGCCTGCCGGGGCTGGCCATGTTCTACGCGGGCATGGTGCATGCTAAAAATCCCCTGTCGGTATTTTCGCAATTCTTCGCCACGGCGGGCGTCATTGCCGTGCTCTGGGTGGTATTCGGGTACAGCATCGCCACCGATACCACGGGGATGGAAGCGGGCGTCTATAACCTGCACAGCTTTATTGGCGGCTCGTCGGCCTTCTTTCTCAAACATCTGACGCCAGACAGTATCAGCGCGGGAATGCCGGAGAGCGTGCTGATTACCTTTTTGCTCTCCTTTGCCATCATCACCCCGGCCCTGGTCGCGGGGGGCTTTGCCGAGCGGATGAAATTTGTCAGCGCGGTGCTCTTCATGGCGCTGTGGTTTACCTTTGTCTATGCGCCGATGTCGCACATGGTCTGGGGCGGGCCGGGGTCGCTGATGGCGAACTGGGGCGTGATCGACTTTGCAGGCGGCACGGCGGTACACATCAATTCCGGCATTGCCGCGCTGGTGGCCTGTCTTGTCATTGGCAAGCGCAAGGGCTACCCGCAGCACCTGATGCCGCCGCACAATCTCACCATGTGCCTGACGGGCGCGGCGCTGGTGTGGATCGGCTGGTTCGGTTTCAATGCCGGTTCCGCCGTCGCTGCCAATGGTTCGGCGGGCATGGCGATGCTCAACACCCAGATCGGCGCTTGCGCGGGCGTTCTGGGCTGGATGAGTGTTGAATGGCTGAAAAACAAACGCCCCAGCGCCCTGGGCATTGCTTCCGGCGGATTGGCCGGGCTGGTGGGCATCACGCCGGGCTGCGCCTTCGTCAGCCCGCTGGGCGCCATTGCCATTGGCGTGATCTCCGGCATGGCCTGTTTTTGCTTCGTCGCCATCGTAAAGCGCAAATACGGTTATGACGATACGCTGGATGTCTTCGGCCTGCACGGTGTGGGCGGCATGGTCGGCGCGATTCTCACGGGCGTATTCGCCCTGCCCGCGTTAGGCGGTTACGCGGCGGACGCGACGCTCGTGCCGCAGCTCATCGCCCAGATAAAAGGCGTGCTGTTCACCATTCTTTACTGTGGTATTTTGAGCTGGATCATTTTGAAACTGATCGATAAAACCATCGGTCTGCGGGTTGACCCGGAAGTGGAGTCCACGGGTCTGGATCAATCGGAACATTCCGAGAACGCTTACAACCTGTAAGCCTTCCAGCAACGATTCTCCCGCCACACGGCGGGAGAATCGTTCATCCGGTTGTTTTCAAGCCTTGATTTACGACAAAAATCCGGGCGCGGAAAGCCGTTATAATTCGGGTACGGGCAAGATTCAGGCGTAGGCTCTGACAACAGGAGCGCATGAAAATGAAACAACAGGACTGGACGACAGAAAAGCTCTTTTCCCGGCTGATCGACAATCGCTCCGAGAAAGATAGATGGGAAAAAATTCGGATATTACACAAAAGGCCGAGTGACGAAGTTTATGCAAGATGCGTCGAACTTGCCCATTCTGAAAACACGAAAGAACGAATTATCGGCATCGATGTCTTGGCGCAACTTGGCGCGGCAATCGGTGTAAAACGCAAGCCGTATGAAAAACAGGCGCTACGGCTTTATTTTGACCTGCTTGACCGGGAGCAGGACACTAGAACATTGTATTCCATTTTATATGCCATCGGGCATAATTATCAGGGTTTGACACTGGCGCAAATAAAAAAACTGGCCGGATACCAGACCCATAAGCATAGCGAAGTTCGTCACGCCCTGGTTTTTGCGCTCTCTTGTGTCGATAAAAAGGCCGCAATCGACGTACTGATTGCCTTGTCCCGTGACAGGAGTGACCATATACGGGATTGGGCGACATTTTCCCTGGGACAGCAGATTGAAACGGACAATGAAGAAATACGCGAAGCCTTATGGCAAAGAGTCAATGACCGTCATCAGGATACAAGAAGCGAAGCCATTTACGGCCTTGCCAAAAGAAAAGATGCGCGCGCTGTTGAATTGATTCGGCGGGAACTGCTTGTCGACAACGGTCATGGCGAGTACAGCGCCCTGATTTTTGATGCGATCAAGGAATTCACGGACAAGGATTTTCTGCCTCTGCTGCCTCTGTTGGAGCAAGCTTTGGTGGTTGCAAGACAAGATGAAAGAACCGCTTCATGGTGGCTCGAGGATTTGGAGGCGTGTATTGGTTTTATCCGCAGTCGTCCGGCATCGTCTGTATCATCTATTTCATCCAAAGAGATTATAATTTGAACGGTTTTGCGTGTTCTTTTGTGCCCTCAAACTCCTCTTTTAATGATATTTTTTTAGAAACCATCACTGCTTTTTGAGAAATATCATGATCATGCTGACATGCTCAGGCGGCCCGACAATATCTGTGATTTCTTCAATCGCCATATCAAACCTGAGTTTGCCTGCGCCGGCAAATGGAATTATCTTGAATCCCATGTCTTCTAATTTTCCCGTCATTTCTTTGTGCCGGTGAAAAATATCATGTTCACTATACAGGGGCTATCGAACAAGCCATGCGTCCATTCCAGAATTTTCAACAATCACTCCAATCCGTCACGATTTTTACCGCATCCTGGAAGAAAAATGGCATGAAAAACAAAAATTTCCCTCCTGAAATAACACTCCGGTGATTGTACGCCTAGGCAAGACAAATAGCTACTTGACTACCCCCTTTCTATCTTCAGAAACGCATCATATTCCCCAAACTCAGGGAATGTTTCATACTGTACTGACACATCTGTGCTGGTGTCCATCGTTTCTAAACAATGTTCAGGAATAAATGTTTCGCGTGACACCTTCACGGAACCATCAGGCTTAAGTAAATATAGTGTTCCAAATTTTATCCTATCGCTGTTACCGTCATACTCCGTGTAATTAATCCTCGAGAGGAACAATTTTTCCGACTCCTGTTTTCTCTGAAATACATATACTAAATAATCACGTAAATGCTCATCCAGAAAATCGACGCCAACGTAATTTTTGGTAACTTCAACGCAGCAAGATGGTCTTTCCTGTGAGTCAACAAGGACTGCATAGGGTTTCCCGCTTTTATGAGCGGCCAATGCCTGTTCCTTCGTCCAAACTTCGGTCGGCATTTTTTTCGCCATAAACCATGATTTGCAGAAATAAATTTTGCGGCGCATCATCAGTAAACCTTTCCATTCATATCACGTATCAAGACATTGGCACGATTGGCGGCATCAATAACTGCTTGCGGCACCGGCTTCATTTGCACAGGAACCTCAAGGATGAGCTGCCCTCTCAGAAACACAGCGCGTAAAATGCAAAATATCCTAACGGAATGCACCATGTCGGGGATTGACTTGGACAGGACAACTATTCGATGCCTTTTGGCCATTCTGCCTTTGGGCCAAAGGCTGCTTTCGCCAAAGATCGTTTGTCAAGCATATGACGCTCAACCATTTGCGACAACAGATCAAGATGAATATGAATGTCAACCTTGGATAAACTGGACAAATTTTTAACCCCGCCCAATGCCAATGCTGGTGTAAAAGCAAACATCTCATTGGCAGCCGGGGAACCCAGTTTCCTGACAGCCCGCTCAAACAGCGGTTTTCCATTTTGATCATCGGTATCTTCCTGATCCGGGGCGCACAATGCGAGAAAGACACTGAGAAGCCAATCGGCTTTGCCATTACGGATGTCGTGTTCATCCCTCATGTTCTGGTTATTATAAAGCCAGCCCATACTGGGGCTCATCAGTTCATAGCGCGCGCCTGTATGAGTTCCCCATAGGTAGAGTTCACCAAATGCGTTGCGGGCGATAACGTAGTAGTTGTCTTCCTGCAGGGCTGGCGTGTCACTGAACCATGCTTCCAATGCCGGTTCGTAGTCCTCCGGGTTCGTTATCCAGAACAAGCCCTCTTTGAAACCGCAAAAACCATGTGCACGCCAAAACGCCAACAGGCGATCTGGTAATTTTCCCCTGAATTTTTTCAATGTCGCTTCACTCGCCGGCTCACTGGCAAATGGATTCCCCATTTCACTAAAAAAGAAATCAATATTCTTTTCGATGTCTTCTGCCGTAATTTCCATCATGATAACCTCCTTAAATGTTTAGAACCTGTTCAAAGTCTTTTAAGCAATAGGGCCAGGAAGGCCAAATGGATGAATTGCAGGCTGGTGTTGAGTTTTCGTTCGCAGTTTTTCCACAGCCTTCTGTTCTTCTCCAGCCAGGCGAAGCTGCGCTCGACAATCCAGCGTTTGGGCATGACCTTGAAGGTGTGCAGCTCGTTGCGTTTGGCAATCTGCACCGTGACCGACTCGCCCAGGGTCGTGCGTACGTCCTGAGCGAACGGCTCCCCCGTGTAGCCACCGTCGCACAGCAGGCGTTTCACCTGCTTCAGGTTCGGCTTGCTGCGCTCCAATGCCTCCAGTGCGCCCTTCCTGTCTGTCACTTCGGCAGTCGTTACCGTTATCGCGTGCGGCAGTCCCTGCGTGTCTACCGCAATGTGGCGCTTGATGCCCGATACTTTCTTGCCCGCGTCGTAACCCTTCTCGCCCGCTGTGTCCGTGTTCTTCACGCTCTGCGCATCCACGATCAGGAACGTACTACTGACGTTGCGCCCCTGTCTCGTACGGGCCGCGCCAATCTGATTTTTTTAACGCCTGCTCCAGCAGGCTACCCTTCTCACCCGGTTCGCTCCAAATGGTGAAATAGGAATGCACCGTGCGCCATTTGGGAAA
>JAISRR010000002.1 GCA_031273565.1 Zoogloeaceae bacterium
CCCCCCATGCAAGCGAACGGCGCTGTTATAAAGGGAGGGCGCGACCATCCTGTCTGTCTTCCGTCCCGAATTGTTGCGCTGCAAAAAAAGTTTATAATATTCGCTTCTTTTCAACAAAAACGGTGTTCAAATGTTCAATCTGCACGGCAAAAAGGGACTCGTTGTCGGGGTCGCCAATAATCACAGCATCGCTTACGGTTGCGCCAAGGCTTTTGACCTTTGCGGGGCCGATCTGGCGATTACCTACATGAACGCCAAGGCCGAGCCGCATGTGCGTCCGCTGGCGGAAATTCTGGGCGCGACCATCATCGAATCCCTGGATGTGGAGCAGCCCGGCCAACTGGAAGCCCTGTTCAAGCTCATTGAGGAAAAATGGGGACGGCTGGATTTTCTGCTGCATTCCATCGCCTTCGCGCCCAAGGACGATCTGCACGGGCGCGTCACGGATTCCAGCCGGGACGGTTTCATCCGCGCCATGGATATTTCCTGTCACTCCTTCGTGCGTATGGCCAAACTGGCCGAACCGCTGATGAAAGACGGCGGCTGCCTCCTGACCATGAGCTACATGGGCGCGGACGAAGTGATCGACAACTACGGCATCATGGGGCCGGTCAAGGCCGCCCTGCAAGCCGTTTCCCGCTATCTGGCCGCTGAACTCGGCCCCAGAGGCATCCGGGTTCACGCCATCTCCCCCGGCCCCTTGCAAACCCGCGCTTCTTCCGGCATCAAGGAATTCGACAAGCTCATGGAAAAAGCCGTGGAACGCGCCCCCCTGCATACGCTGGTTTCCATCGAAGACGTGGGCGCCCTGTCGGCCTACCTCGTCAGCGATATTGCCAAAAGTCTGACGGGCAGCACCATCCATATCGACGGCGGCTATCACATCGTCGGTTGATCGGTTGACAATCGCGGGCGCTTGGTTGACAGTCTTGGGTTCATCCATTCGATTTCATCCAAGGGAGGAGTAAAGCATGACAACACAACAACAACAGGACAAGAAAGAACGCCTCAACAGGCTGATTGACCGCACCAAGGGTATTCCCCCTATCCCTGTCGCCGTGGCCTATCCCTGCGACAGGGAGTCTCTGCGCGGCCCGTTGATGGCGGCCCAGGCGGACATCATCAATCCCATTCTGGTTGGCCCCGAAGCCAGAATCCGCGCCGTTGCCGAAGAGTTTGGCCTCGACATCAAGGGTTTGCGCATCGTCAATACCAAAGACAGCATTGAGGCCGCCAACACCGCCGTGGCCCTGACGCGCGATGGCGAAAGCGGCGCGTTGATGAAGGGCAGTCTGCATACCGACGAGCTGATGGGCGCGGTCGTCACCCGCGCCAACAGTTTTCGCACGAACCGCCGCATCAGCCACGTCTTCGTCATGGATGTGCCCACTTATCCCCGGCCCATGCTGATTACCGACGCCGCCGTCAATATCGCGCCGACGCTGGAAGAAAAAGTGGACATCATCCAGAACGCCATTGATCTGGGCAAAATTCTTGGCATTGATATCCCCAAGGTGGCCATTCTCGCCGCCGTGGAAACCGTCAACCCCAAAATGCCCGCCACGCTTGAGGCCGCCGCGCTCTGCAAGATGGCTGATCGCGGCCAGATCAAGGGCGGCCTGCTGGACGGCCCGCTGGCCTTCGACAACGCCGTGTCGCCCGAAGCGGTTGCCATCAAGGGCATCGTTTCTCCCGTCGCCGGTCAGGCCGACATTTTCATGGTGCCCAATCTGGAAGTCGGCAATGTGCTGTTCAAGCAGCTTGAATACCTGGCCAACGCCCTGACGGCGGGCGTCGTGCTCGGCGCGAAAGCCCCGGTCATTCTGACTTCCCGCGCCGACAGCGCCGAAACGCGCACGGCCTCCTGCGTCATCGCGGCCCTGATCGCGCACGCCAACCGCAACAAAAAAGGAGCCTGAGCCATGAGCAAAGCCATTCTGACCATCAACGCCGGTTCTTCTTCCATCAAATTCGCGCTTTTCCCGCTGGCGCAGCCTCTGGAACAGACCGCCGCCGTGTCCGGCCAGATCGACGGCATCGGTACGCCGGTTGCCAAGCTGGTCGCCAAAAACAGGGAAGGCGTCAAGGTTGTAAACGAAAACCTGCCGCTCTCCAATCCCAACCACCAGCAGGCGTTCGACCATCTGTTCAAATGGTTTACCGCCTATGAGGCCAACCGGGAAATCGTCGCCGTCGGTCACCGGATTGTGCACGGGGGGGAACGCTATTCGCAACCCGTCAAGCTGGATGCGGAAACCCTGAACCATCTGGACAGCCTGATTCCCCTGGCGATTTTGCACCAGCCCCACAACCTGACCGGTATTCGCGCCATCCAGACGTTGTTGCCGAAGGTCTCCCAGGTCGGCTGTTTCGATACCGCTTTCCATCGCAGCCGGCCCAATGTCGCCCAAATCTACGGCCTGCCCCGCCACCTCACCGCCGAGGGCGTGCGCAGCTACGGCTTTCATGGTCTTTCCTACGAGTACATCGCCAGAGCGTTGCCCCGGCATTCTCCCCGCGCCGAAGGCCGCGTCATCATCGCCCACCTGGGCAACGGCGCCAGCATGGCCGCCATGGTCGGCTGCAAGGGCGTGGCCACCACGATGGGTTTTTCCACCGTGGAAGGCTTGCTCATGGGCACGCGCGTCGGCAGTCTCGATCCTGGCGTCATTTTGTACCTGATGGAAAACAAGGGCATGGACGCCAAGGCGCTCACCAAACTGCTGTACAAGGAATCCGGTCTGCAAGGCGTTTCCGGCCTCAGCCAGGACATGCGCGACCTGCTCGACAGCGACAAGCCCGAAGCCCGGGAAGCCGTGGATTTGTTCTGCTACCGCATCGCCCGCGAAGCCGGCTCGCTCGCGGCGGCGGCAGGCGGGATTGACGCGCTGGTCTTTACGGGCGGCATCGGTGAAAACGCGGTGGAAATCCGCCGTCGCGTCGCCCTGCTTGTCGGCTGGATGGGCATCAAGCTTGATCCGGAGGCCAACGCCCGCAGCGAAATCCGCATCAGCGCCCCGGACAGCCCCGTGGATGTGCTGGTCATCCCCACCAACGAAGAATGGATGATCGCCCACCACGCCCAGACGCTGTTGAATCTGTAAACCCGCGCGGTTTTCGGAGGTGTCAATCGGGCGACAGGCAGGAGTTTTGCCTGTCGCCCGATTTTTTGACCACGAAACCAGAATGAATATGAATTATGCTTATAACTTATGGCGATATAAAGATATAAAACAGTTCTCGATTGTTTATTAAGCGCCCTGTAAAATGGCGTTCATTATGTCCTATCCGCCCCAACATTCATGACCGCTCCCCTGAATCAAGCCACGCTCTCTCATCTGGACTGGCTGGAAGCCGAAGCCATCCACATTATGCGGGAGGTCGCGGGCCAGTGCGCCCATCCGGTGCTGCTTTTTTCGGGCGGCAAAGATTCCATCTGCATGTTGCGTGTTGCCGAAAAAGCGTTTCGTCCCGGTCGTTTCCCTTTTCC
>JAISRR010000063.1 GCA_031273565.1 Zoogloeaceae bacterium
ATTGAACATCGCCTCATCCCGCCGCGACATCCGCAGACAAACGGCATGGTCGAACGATTCAACGGTCGCATCAGCGAACTTTGCCAGCAAACCCGTTTCAGGAGCAGCGCCGAACTCGAACAAACATTGAGAAACGATCTACAGGCTTACCATCACTTCATCCCGCAACGGGCCATCGGCTAGCAATCCCCCATCGATGCCCTCAAATCATGGGATGCACAACACCCTGATCTGTTTGTTAAACAGGTTTATAAACAGGCGGAACTTGACAGCTAATCTACAAAAAATAAACGCAACCTCTGCGGATCGCGTTTCATGATGTGTTTTGGGGGGGCCGTCAGAACCCGTATACACAACACGCTTATACTTTAGCAAACTTTGGAGGATTTGCATCATCTTCCGCCCGACAACCTCGAACGCCTGCCTTTGGTGTTTCTGTCCGGAAATCAAACGCGCTGTACTCCCTTTGCCCCTTCTCCTGCCCGGAATAAGGGCAAACCGTCATGTCATGACGGTTGTCTCCTCAACATCATAAAAAAGGGCGACCGTTTGCAGCGGTCGCCCTTTTTACCTACAGCGCCGATCCGGTCAGTGCTTCAGCTTGTTGATGGCCTGCAACTGCGCAACCGCCTGCACCAGTTCGGCTTCTGCGCTGGCGAGATCCATGTTGCTGTTGCGTTGCGCCAGCGCTTCTTCGGCGCGGCGTTTGGCCTCCAGAGCCTTGGCTTCGTCCAGGTCAGCGGCGCGGATGGCGGTGTCGGCCAGCACGGTAATCAACTGTGGTTGCACTTCCAGCATGCCGCCGGAAACGTAAACCAATTCAAAGCGATCTTCGTGCGGCACTTTCAGACGCACCGTGCCGGGCTTGATCCGGGTCAGAAGCGGCGTGTGCCGGGGCATGATGCCCAGCTCACCCGCTTCGCCGGGAAATACCGCGAACTCGACGAGGCCGGAGAAAATTTCTTCTTCGGCGCTCACCACGTCCACATGAATGGTCATCGCCATTGTCAGGCTCCTTTTTTATTGCAGCGTCTTGGCTTTTTCGATGGCTTCCTCAATGGAACCCACCATGTAGAACGCCTGTTCCGGCAGACTGTCATAATCGCCGTTGACGATGCCCTTGAAGCCCGCGATGGTGTCCTTCAAGGACACGTATTTGCCGGGGGAATTGGTAAACACCTCGGCCACATGGAAAGGCTGCGAGAGGAAACGCTGGATTTTCCGGGCGCGGGCGACGGCGAGCTTGTCTTCAGGAGAAAGTTCGTCCATGCCGAGAATGGCGATGATGTCGCGCAGTTCCTTGTAGCGTTGCAGGGTGGTCTGCACGGCGCGCGCCACGTTGTAGTGCTCTTCGCCGACCACCAGCGGGTCAAGCTGGCGGGAGGTGGAATCCAGCGGATCGACGGCGGGGTAGATGCCCAGCGAGGCGATGTCGCGGGAAAGCACGACGGTGGAGTCCAGATGCAGGAAGGTGGTGGCGGGCGAGGGGTCGGTCAGGTCATCCGCAGGCACGTAGACGGCCTGAATGGAAGTAATCGAACCCACCTTGGTGGAGGTGATGCGCTCTTGCAGACGTCCCATTTCTTCGGCCAGCGTCGGCTGATAGCCCACGGCGGACGGCATGCGCCCCAGGAGCGCAGAGACTTCAGTGCCCGCCAGCGTGTAACGGTAGATGTTATCCACGAAGAAGAGGATGTCGCGGCCTTCGTCGCGGAAACGCTCGGCCATGGTGAGGCCGGTCAGGGCGACGCGCAGGCGGTTGCCGGGCGGTTCGTTCATCTGGCCGAACACCATCGACACCTTGTCCAGCACATTGGAATCCTTCATTTCGTGGTAGAAGTCATTGCCTTCGCGGGTGCGCTCACCCACACCGGCAAACACCGACAGGCCGGAGTGCTGCTTGGCGATGTTGTTGATGAGTTCCATCATGTTCACGGTCTTGCCCACACCCGCGCCACCGAACAGGCCGACTTTACCACCCTTGGCGAACGGGCAGATGAGGTCGATCACCTTGATGCCGGTTTCCAGCAGTTCCACGGAAGGCGACAGTTCGTCGAACTTGGGCGCTTCGGCGTGGATGGAGCGTTTTTCGTCGCTCTCAATGGGGCCGGCTTCGTCGATGGGACGACCCAGCACGTCCATAATGCGACCCAGAGTGCCGTGACCGACGGGCACGGAAATGGGGGCGTCGGTGCCGTTTACCGTCATGCCGCGCCTCAGGCCATCGGAGGAACCCATGGCGATGGTGCGGACAATGCCGTCTCCCAACTGTTGCTGTACTTCAAAGGTCAGACCTTTTTCGACAGTGCCGTGTTCGCCGGAAGCATCCAGCAGCAGCGCGTCATAAACCTTGGGCATCTGTCCGTGGGGAAACTGAATGTCCACCACGGGGCCGATACATTGCACGATTGAACCTTGACTCATGTTAAATCCCCAATATCAAAAAACTTAAACTGCCGCCGCGCCGCCGACGATTTCGGACAGCTCTTTGGTGATTGCCGCCTGCCGCGCCTTGTTGTAAACCAGATTCAGTTCACCGATCACGTTCTTGGCGTTGTCGGAGGCCGACTTCATGGCCACCATCCGGGCGGATTGCTCGGAGGCCATGTTTTCCGCCACGGCCTGATAAATCAGCGCCTCGACGTAACGCACCAGCAGGTCGTCGATGACTGCCTTGGCGTCCGGCTCGTAAACGTAATCCCATTTCGAATGACCGGAGCCGACTTCCTCGCCTGCCAGAGGCAGCAATTGCTCGATGATCGGCTCCTGCTTCATGGTGTTGATGAAGCGGGTGGAGGCGATATACACCGCATCAAGTTCGCCGGAGACAAAAGCATCCATCAACACCTTGACGGGGCCGATCAGTTTTTCCAGACGCGGCGTGTCGCCCAGCGCTTCGACGTGCGAAACGATATTGACGCCAGCCCGCTGCATGAAACCGAAACCCTTGCTGCCGATGCAGGTGATGCTCAACTTGTGACCCGCCGCGTCCCATTCCTTCATCCGGTTCAGCACCAGGCGCAGCACGTTGCTGTTCAGACCGCCGCACAGACCCTTGTCGGAAGTGATGGTGATAAGACCGACGTTCCTGACCTCGCGGTGCGTCAGGAAGGGATGCCGGTAGTCCGTCAGTGCGTGCGACAGATTGGCCGCCACGCGCCGGATTTTCTCGCCATAGGGGCGGGAGGCGCGCATTCGGTCCTGCGCTTTGCGCATTTTGGATGCGGCCACCATCTCCATGGCCTTGGTGATCTTGCGCGTGTTTTCCACGCTCTTGATCTTGGTGCGAATTTCCTTGCCGCTTGGCATGGCGTTCTCTCCCTCTTGGAATTAAACCCAGGAACCCTTGAAAGCAGTAATGGCGGCCGCAAGTTGCTTCTCGGTCTCACCATCCAGTTCCTTGGTTGACTCCATTTTGTTCAAGACATCCGCCGCGCTCTGCTTCAGGTAAGCGAGCAGGCCCTTTTCAAAGTCCAGGGCGCGCTTCACGTCGATATCCTCGTAATAACCTTTTTCCGCAGCGTACAGCGTCACGGCCATTTCGGAGACGCTCATGGGCGCGTACTGCAGTTGCTTCATCAGTTCCGTCACCATGCGGCCATGTTCCAACTGCTTGCGCGTGGCTTCGTCCAGATCGGAAGCGAATTGGGCGAACGCCGCCAGTTCGCGGTACTGCGCCAGCGCCAGACGCACGCCGCCGCCGAGCTTCTTGATGACCTTGGTCTGCGCCGCGCCGCCGACGCGGGAAACGGAAATCCCGGCGTTGATGGCCGGACGGATACCGGCATTGAAGAGGTCGGTTTCCAGAAAGATCTGACCGTCGGTAATGGAAATCACGTTGGTCGGCACGAAGGCGGACACGTCGCCGGCCTGCGTTTCGATGATCGGCAGGGCGGTGAGCGAACCGGTTTTACCCTTGACTTCGCCATCGGTGAGCTTTTCCACCCAGGCTTCGGAAACGCGGGCAGCGCGTTCCAGCAGACGGGAGTGCAGGTAGAACACATCGCCGGGATAGGCTTCACGCCCCGGCGGACGGCGCAACAGCAGGGAAACCTGACGGTAAGCCCAGGCTTGTTTGGTCAGATCGTCATAAATAATCAGCGCGTCTTCGCCACGATCGCGGAAGTATTCGCCCATCGTGCAGCCGGAGTAGGGCGCGATATATTGCAACGCGGCGGTTTCGGAAGCAGGGGCGGCGACGATGATCGTGTATGCCAGGGCGTCATGCTCTTCGAGCTTGCGCACCACGTTGGCGATGGTGGAAGCCTTCTGACCGATCGCCACGTAGATACACTTAACGCCCGTGCCCTTCTGGTTGATGATGGTATCAACCGCTACGGCTGTTTTTCCGGTCTGGCGGTCGCCGATAATCAGTTCGCGTTGACCGCGACCGATTGGCACCATCGCGTCGATGGATTTCAGGCCGGTCTGCACCGGCTGCGACACGGATTTACGCCAGATCACGCCGGGCGCGACTTTTTCAATCTTGTCGCTGAGCTTGTTGTTCAGCGGCCCCTTGCCGTCAATGGGCTGCCCCAGCGAATTCACCACGCGGCCCAACAGTTCGGGGCCGATGGGCACCTCCAGAATGCGACCCGTGCATTTCACGGTGTCGCCTTCGGAAATATGCTTGTATTCGCCCAGCACGACCGCGCCAACGGAGTCACGCTCCAGGTTCAGCGCCATGCCGAAGGTGTTGCCGGGGAATTCCAGCATTTCACCCTGCATGACATCCTGCAAGCCATGCACGCGGCAAATGCCGTCGGTTACGGAAACAACGGTACCCTGCGTGCGGGTTTCAGCGCCCACGTTCAGGTTTTGAATCTTGCTTTTAATCAGCTCGCTGATCTCGGACGGATTCAACTGCATTTAAATCTCCTAATTCTTTAGCGCGGTGGCCAGGGTTTCGAGCTTGCCACGCACGGAGGCATCCAGAACCTGATCGCCAACCACCACCCGTATACCGCCGATCAAGTCGGCATTCACCACGCTGGAAAGCTCAAGCTTGCTCTTGAAATGAGCTTCCAGTTGCGGCTTCAGGGCTTTCAATTCGGCGTTGGAAAGCGCGAACGCGGTTTCCACCACGGCTTTCCTGACACCGGCTTCGGCCGCCCTGCTGGCTGCGAACAGTTCAGCGATTTCAGGCAATAACGAAAGGCGCTCGTTTTCCGCGAGTTCGCGGACGAAATTGTCGAACACGACATCCTTGTCTTCGGAAAATGAACTGAAGAACCGGGCGGCTTGTTCGGCAGACAAATTGGGATTACCGATCACCCCGACCATTTCCGGCGCATGGGCCACGAAGGCCAAACGCTGGAGACGGGAAGACCAGGCATCCAACGTCCCGGCTTCCTTGGCGGCGCTAAAAGCGGCTTCGGCGTAGGGACGGGCGACGGTGACGGTTTCAGCCATAAGCCTTACAGATCCTGTTGAATGGCGGACAGCAACTGAGCGTGCGCCTTGGCGTCGATCTCGCGGCGCAGGATTTTTTCTGCCCCGGCGACCGCCAGCGCGGCGACCTGATCGCGTAAACCTTCCTTGGCACGCAGGGATTCCTGTTCGATTTCCGCCTTGGCGCTGACGATGACACGCTCCGCTTCGATCCTGGCTTGCGCCTTGGCTTCTTCGATAATCTGGGCGGCGCGCTTTTCGGCCTGCCCCAGAATCTCGGCGGATTTTTCCTTGCCTTCGCGCAAAGCGTCGGTAGAACGCCGGGTTGCCAGTTCAAGCTCCTGTTTGCCACGTTCACCGGCAGCCAGACCCTCCGCTATTTTTTTCGCACGCTCATCGAGTGCCTTCACGATGGGCGGCCACACGAATTTCATCGTGAACCACGCCAGAACGAAAAACACCACGATCTGAGCATACAGCATTGAGTTCAGATTCACGGTTTACCCCTTATCAAAAGTTTGTCAGGGAACCGGTTACTGCACCAGCGGAAGCTGGAAGGGGTTGGCGAAAGCGAACATCATCGCGATACCCACGCCGATCAGGAAGGCGGCGTCGATCAGACCGGCCAGAAGGAACATCTTGGTTTGCAAGGCGTTCATCAACTCCGGCTGACGGGCAGAGGCTTCAATGTACTTGCCACCCATCAGGCCGATACCGATACAAGCGCCGATGGCGCCCAACCCGATAATCAGACCGGCAGCCAGCGCGACAAAACCCAAAACGTTTTCCATGACAACTCCTTGCTCGTTAAAAAGAAAAGAAAAACAAAAACAAAACCATCAGTGCGACTCGTGCGCCTGACCGATATACACCAGCGTCAGCATCATGAAGATGAAGGCTTGCAGCGTGATGATCAGGATGTGGAAAATCGCCCAGATCGTGCCCGCGACGATGTGACCCAGCCACAGGACAGGACCGGTCGCGCCGGAACCCGCAACCCAGGCGCCGCCCATCAGGGCGATCAGCATGAAAACCAGTTCGCCCGCGTACATGTTGCCGAATAACCGCATGCCGTGCGAAATGGTCTTGGCGGCGAATTCGATGATCTGCATGGCGAAATTGATCGGCGCCAAGGCCCAGTGTTTGCCGAAAGGGGCTGAAAAGAGTTCGTGTACCCAGCCGCCGATACCCTTGATTTTGACGTTATACCAGAGACAGATCAGCAGTACGCCGATGGACATCCCCAGCGTCGCGTTCAGGTCGGCCGTGGGCACGACGCGCAGATAAGCGTGCTGCGGGTCGCCACCACCCGCGCCATAAATAAGTTCCCAGATGCGGGGCAGCAGATCGACGGGCAGCAGATCCATGGCGTTCATCAGGAAAATCCAGATAAACACCGTCAGAGCCAGCGGCGCGACGAACAGGCGGGATCTGGCGTCGTGAATGATGCCCTTGGCCTGCTCGGAAACCATTTCCACCAGGATTTCGACGGCGGCCTGAAAACGCCCCGGTACGCCGGAAGTCGCCCGACGGGCGGCAAAGGCGAGGATGAGAACGGTGGTCAACCCCAATGCCAGCGAGAAAAACAGGGTGTCGAAGTTGAGGACACTGAAGTTCACGATGGCGGACTGGGCTTCGCCCGTCCCGTTGAAATGGGTCAGGTGATGGGAGATGTACTCGCCCGCCGTGGGGCCGTGTGCTGCAACAGATTCTTCGATAGCCATGTCAGGATTTCTTCCAAAAAGCCAAAAAACTTGCCTGTAACACCAGCAGCATACCAAGCAGCAGGCTGGGCCAATGCACGTCCCGATAGGTTTTGACGACGATGATCAGCAATAACACAGTCGACGTGATCTTGACGAATTCACCGACAAAGAACTGTGCCGGAGACGCGCCCCCAGGTCGCTTTGCCATCCTGCCCAGGCGCAGGGCGAACCATGTGCAGGGCAGCATGCAGATGACGCCGGCCAACATCGCCGAAACCGCTCCGCGCGTTCCGGCGAGCAGGGCGGCAAGACAGATCGCCAGCAAGGTGGCGGCAAGTTGCAGATAAATCGTTTTAATCATTAGAAAGCCAGCCGGGTTGCGGGGCCATTGCACACAACGTTGGGGGCGGTGCAAAAACCTCGACAATTTACGGCCTAAGTCGGAATTCGTCAATACAAATTGGCGGCGTTGTATATGCTTATGCATGCTGCAAAATGCTCTGCAGAGGGTTCGCGCGCCCAGACGCCGCCGGAAATCAGGCGGCATGCTTTTCCCTTTTGCCCGCAAGGTCAGCGCAGCTTCGCTTCTTCCTGCTGCCTCAACTTCAACTGGCGCAGGCGGGCGTCGATGGCGGAACTGGCGTAAAAATCGTTGCCGCCGGTTTTTTGCGCCAGTTCCAGTTGCTCGATGGCGGCGGCGAGTTTGCCTTCCAGCGCGTAGGCTTCCGCCAGCGCCTTGTGCTGTAAGCCCGCCTTGCCGCTGGCGGCGTAAATTCTGGACTGTAACTTGTACAGCCGCGCGTCGGCGCTGTTTTTACGGATGGACTGATCGAGAAAAGCCTGCGCGTCTTCCAGGCGGCGATTTTCCAGCAAGGATTCGCCATAGGCATAAACGAGCGCGTTGGCGTTCGGATAGCGGTTCAGCGCTGCCCGGAAAACGCTCAATCCGCCCGCGAGGTCGCCGCGTTTGATGCGCGCCTCGGCATAGAGGCGTTCGATCATGGGCGTGGCGTCTTTGCCCTGGCGAATGTCGGCGAGCGTTTTTTCTGCGGACTGCCAGTCATTCTGGCGCGCATAGGCGACGGCAAGACCGTATTGCGTCGCCGTGACATTCAGGGTCTTTTGCTCGGTCAACAGGGTTTTGAAATACGCGACCGCTTCGGCGGGCGTGCCGCGCATGGCTTGCAGACGCGCGCGCACGAGATGGAAATCCAGACTGTCCAACACCTGCCGGTAGGGATGTCCCTGCTCCCGGTTTTGCATGTCGGAAATGCGTTCGACATTCAGGGGGTGGGTGCGCAGATAGACGGGCGCGTTGTTTTCGTAGTTGCGCGTCGCCCGTTGCAGGCGGGCGAAAAAGGCGGCCATGCTGCGCACATCGAAACCGGCTTTGTCCAGGGTTTGAAAACCGATACGGTCGGCCTCGCGTTCGAAATCGCGGGTGAACCCCAGTTGCGCCTGAATCGCCCCGGCGGAGGCGCTCGCCATGGCCGCGCCCGCGACATCGGCGTTGGAGTGCGCCGCCAGAAGCGCCACGGCCATCGCCAGCAGGCTGACGCCGGAAATCTGGTTTTGCCGGGCGATGCCGCGCGCCAGATGGCGTTGGGTGACGTGGGAAATTTCGTGCGCCAGCACTCCGGCGAGTTCCGATTCATTCTGTACCGCCAGAATCAGGCCGGAATTGACGCCGATGTAGCCGCCGAACATGGCGAACGCGTTAATCATCGGGTCATTCAGGGGAAAGAAATAAAACCCGATGCCGGGATCAGGGCTGGCGGCGGCCAGACGGTTGCCCAACTGATTCAGGTAAGCCTCAACCTCCGGGTCATCAAGGTAGCTTGGCTCCCGCATCCGGATCTCGTTCATGATCTCCTGGCCGATTTTCTTCTCGGTCTGCATGGAAAGCCCGGCGCCGGCGGCGTCGCCCAGTTCCGGCAGGTTGCTGTCGATGGCCTGGGCGCAAATCATGTCCGGCACGCCCCAGATGAGGGCGACCGCAAGCATGAAGCAAGCCGGTGAGCGAAAGGAAAAGCGCAGGTTCATGGCGCTATGATAATCCACCTGTTCCTTCTTTTTCACCTGCGACACAATTGAGATGGCGTTGCGTCGCCACCCCCACCGAAATTGAGGCCGGAATACACGCGGCAAATGCTTGCCACGCAGGAGGGCAGGCGTTTTTCGTGCTTCTGCCCTATCATCCTGAATTTACATCCGATATTATCTGCCGCTACACAGGGCGGTTGTGGTCAACCGCTCCTTCAGGGAGGGGTATGGAACTCTTGCTGTTCTTCCTCGGCGTTTTGTTGCTGGTCATCGTGATTTTGCCCATCGTGTTGCTTGTTCGGCATAGCGCGTTGTCAAAACAATGTACGGCTTTGTCAAAAAACAGCGCGACTTTGCAGCGGCAGCTCAGTGAAGTGACCGAACGTTTGCAATCGGTGTCGAACCGATTGACGCGGCTGGAAGCGGGGTCGCCGGTTTCCGGCGTTTTGTCGCCTGTTACGCCGGTCGTGTCAGGCGATGCCGCTGTCGCGGCGCGGGTGGACGTGGAGACGCCGTTGCCCAAACCGGCGACGCGGGTTATCGAACCCCCGCCTCCGACGCCGGAAGCGGATCTTGAACTGGACGATCTCGTCGAGATGGTCAAGTCGATGTACAACACGCCGCCGGAAGCGGTCGCATCCCCTCCGCCGCCGGTCGTGGAAACAGCGGTTGAAACGCCTCCGGCCGAAACCTCGCCTTCCCCCGCGTCTGTCCCGCCGTCGGCAACTTCTCCGCTCGACGCGCTGTTGACCCCCGCATCCCGTCCCGCGACGAAAGAGATCCGCACGGAAACGGTTTCCCGGAGCAGCAGAAAAGCGCCCTTGCCGCCCGCGTCCTGGACGCCCTCTGAACCTGGCTTGCTGGAACGCGCTTTCGCCTGGCTTTCGGGCGGCAACGCTGTACTGCGCGTGGGGGTGGCGCTGCTGTTCATCGGGCTGGCCTTCCTGCTGCGTTACGCCTCCGAGCAATTTTCGCTGCCCGTGGAATATCGCTATATCGGGGTTGCGCTCACGGCCCTGATTTTGTTGTTTCTGGGGTGGCGTCTGCGCCAGAAACGCCCCGCTTACGGCCTGATCCTGCAAGGCGCGGGGGTTGCCGTATTTTATCTGACGGTGTTTGCCGCCTTTCGCCTGCATGAACTGTTGCCGTCAGAGATCGCCTTTGCCCTTCTGGTATTGATCATGGCCTGTTCCGTCGTTCTGGCGGTCACGCAGGATGCGCTGGGGCTGGCTTCTGTGGCGGTGCTGGGGGGATTCGCCGCGCCGATCCTGATTTCCACCGGCAGCAACGATCATGTGGCGTTGTTCAGTTATTTCGCCCTGCTGTCCGCAGGTATCGCGCTGGTCGCCTGGTTCAAGGCATGGCGTGTCCTCAATCTGATCGGGTTTGTCAGTACGTTCGGCATCGGTATCGCCTGGGGCTTGCGTTCCGGTCTCGACGCGAACGGCATGCCGCTTGGCTACCGGCCGGAGTTGTTCGTCAGCACCGATGCGTTCCTGCTGCTCTTTTTTCTGCTCTATGTCGCCATCGGCCTCTTGTTTACGCGGCGCAAGCTGCTCGCCGTGGCGGGCGAACCGGAAGAGGACGGGCGGCGGGCGTTGCTCTCCTGGTCGGTGCGGCAAACGGATTATGTGGACGGCAGCCTGGTGTTCGGCCCGCCCCTGATCGGGTTTGCCCTGCAATGCGCGGTGATTCAGCATATCGAGTTTGGCATGGCGTTTTCCGCGCTGGCGTTGGGACTGTTCTATATGGGTCTGGCGGTCATCCTGCGTGGGCGGGAGACCTGGCGACGGTTGACGCTGCTGCGGGAAATCTGTCTGGCGTTGGGCGTGGTGTTTGGCACCCTGGTCATTCCGTTGGCGTTGGACGCGGAAGGAACTTCGGCGATCTGGGCGGTGGAAGGCGCGGGCTTATTCTGGCTGGGCGTGCGTCAATCGCGGCGGCTGGCGCAAGGCTTCTCGCTCTGCCTGATGGCAGTGGCGGCGCTGGTTTACCTGAACGATGTCGAAGTCGGGATGGAAACCCTGCTGACCGCGCCCCCGCTTGGCGCAGCCCTGCTCGGCGCGGCCTTGCTGTTCGCGTACGGCGCATTGCGTAACAACCTCCTGCGCGGCGGGCATCCGGCGGAGGGCGGTAAACTCATTATGCAGTCTGCGCTGGCGTGTACCGGGCTGGCGTTTGTCTATCTGTTGCCGCCCCTCTTCTTCGCGATGTCCATGTCTGTGATCTGTTGGGCGTTGTTGGGGCTGCTGACCCTGTTCGCGGGGCTGTTCCTCAAATCACGCACTTTCCTCATCAGCGCGTTCAGCGTTCAGCTTCTGGGCGGCGTTCTCTTTCTGCTTGACCTCAAGACGGGGACGGAGGGGCGCGTGCTGGCTTCCGGCTGGGAAGGGGTGTTGATCGCCTTGCAGGTGGGCGTGGCGTTGCTGGCCAGCACGTTCTTCGTGCGGCAGGAAACCCGGCCACGCGAGCATCCGGTGCTGGCGACCTGGATGAGCGTCGTGTCGCTGACGGGCCTGACTTTCCTCAATCTGACCGTGCTGTTCGTGTTGAACTGGGTGCAGGCCAGCGCGATCTGGGCGGCCAGCGGTTTGCTGATTCTCTGGATGGGGTTGTTCCTTCAGCGTCGTCCGGTCTTTTATTTCGGCGTGTTGCTGGAAGCCGTGGGGGGCATGGCCTTTCTGCTGAACTCGGCTGGCCTGAGCGCGTTTCCCGTGGAAGAAGGATTGACGCCACTGATGCATTTTGACTTCTGGACGCCGGCGGCGCTGACGCTGGCCGCCTTGGCGGGCGCATGGCGTATCCGGCGGATTGCGGCGCGCTCGCCCGGAGAGCACGCGAAACACAGCCCGATCAGCGCGAATCAGCTTGGCGCGTTGTCCGGGACGCTCCTGCTCTGGGGCATCGGCTGGTGGCTGTGGACGGGGTTCAGTGAACTTTCCCGTTTTGTTTTTTACGATGATCTGGCTTATGCCGCGCTCCTGACGCTTACGCTTTCCGCCCTGGCGTGGATGTGGCTCGCGCGGCGTGAGGCGTGGCGCGGATTGGCGCTTGTCACCTGTTTTCTGCTCCCTGCGGCGGCAGTCATGACCTTGCTGTATTGCTTCGATTTTGCGGCGGCAGGGGGGTATGTGCGGTCTTTCTACCTCTACCTGTACATTCTCTTTACACCGTTTGGCGTGACCGTCTGGCTGCTGTTCTTTGGCGTGCATTTCCTGACCCTGCATCGTCTTGGCGATTTGCTCTCCGGGCGGGTCGCGCACCATCTGCACATTCTGGGGTGCTGGTTGATTCTGGGCGTGCTGATGCTGGCGACGTACGACGGCATGTTGATGCTCTCGGTGGAAGAGAATGCCTGGCGTTGGCTGGGTTGGGCGTTGGCGCCCAGCCTCTACCTGTTCTGGATGAGCCGCGAGCGTCCGAACTTCTGGCCGCTGACGGCTTTTTCGCGCGCTTATCGCACGCATGCCGCCGTGCCGGTCGTACTGGGGCTTCTGGCCTGGGCGGTTGCGGCCAATTTGTTGAGCGATGGCGCGGCGGATCCGCTGCCTTACCTGCCGATCATCAACCCGCTGGAAATCGGCCTGCTGCTGGTGTTGCTGACGGCTTACCGCTGGAGTCAGGGGCCGTTTGCCCGCTACGCCGGAACGGATAAACCTTTCTGTCCTGTCGGCGTGGCGCAGACGTTGGCCGGAATTTCCCTGCTGGCCCTGCTGACGCTGGATGTGTGCCGCAGCGTGCATCACTGGGGCGGCGTTGCGTTCGACGCGGATCGTCTGCTCGCCTCGATGAGCGTGCAGGCGTGCCTGTCTCTGGTGTGGACATGCTACGCGCTGGTGCTGATGATCGGAGGCCATCACCGGGCGAATCGCGCCGTCTGGATGGCTGGCGCCGCGCTGGCTGGTGTGGTGGTGATCAAACTCTTTTTCGTCGAACTGGGTGAAAGCGGCGGTCTGGCGCGCATCATCTCGTTCATCGGCGTGGGTATCCTGCTTTTGATCGTCGGTTATTTCTCACCGCTCCCCCCCCGCGCCGCGCGGGTCGGGCAGGAGTGAATCACATGTGTCGTTTCAACCGCAAAATTCTGCTTTGGGTCGCTCTGTTCGTTGCGGGCAACGCAGCAGCCGACGCGCCCGGCGATTACGCGCAACACGTCCTGCTGCGCACGGAAGGCGAGGCGGCCTGGTATCGCCTTGATGTGCCGATGTCCGTCTATTGGGCTGCTGCCCACGCCGATCTGCGCGACCTGCGGGTTTTTAACGCGGCGGGCGAGGCGTTGCCCTATGCGCTGACGGCAACAGAAGATCGGCGCACGGAAACCCGGCGGCAAGCCGGGGCGCGGTTCTTTCCGCTCCATGACGAGCGCACGGGGCAGGAGGCCGGGGAAGGCATTGCGGTGCGCGTCCGCCGCGATGCAAGCGGCCTGCTCGTCGAAGCGCGCGCCGATTCCGCAGAACCGGCGGGGGCGGTCCCCCCGCTGCGTGGCTGGTTACTGGAGGTGAGCGCGCTGGACATGCCGCTGGAACGCCTGCGGCTGGGTTGGAAAGACGGCGCGGAAGGTTTTCAGCGTTTTCGGATTGAGGCCAGCGACGATCTGGAGCATTGGCGGCATTGGGGCGAGGGACAGATCGCCCGGCTGGATTTCGATGGCGAGCGCATCGAACGCAACGAAGTCCGCCTGCCCGGCAGCAAGGCGCGCTACCTGCGGTTGACCTGGCTGACGCCGGAAGTCGCCGCGACCCTGAGCGAAGCGACGGTCGTCGGCGTAGTGGCGGGCTACAAGGCCGCGCCCCTGCTCTGGTCGGAGGCACTGCCAGGCCAGCGGGTACAAGGCGTCAAGGGCGCGGGCGAATTTGTCTGGCGGCTGCCCTTGAGCCTGCCGCTGGAACGCGTGCATGTCGCCATCACGGAACCCAATACGCTGGCGCCGGTGATTGTGTCCGGCGCATGGCGGACGGCGGAGTCCGCGCGGCCCGAACCCTCCATCAGACTCAAAAAGCGGACGCGCCGCCAGCAGAGCGACATCTGGCAACCGCTGGCGCGCGGACTGCTCTATCGTCTGCCTGTGGAGGGCGGCGAAGACGTGCAGGAAGACATCGAATTGCCCGGTGTCGCCGTCAACCAGTTGCGTCTTCAGATCGACAGTCGGGGTGGCGGATTGGGGCGTGAAGCGCCGCAATTGAGCGTGGCCATACCGGGGCATCAACTGGTTTTTCTGGCGCGGGGCGCGCCGCCCTACCGGCTGGCTTTTGGTCGCGCCGACGCGCAATCGGCGGAACTTCCCTTGAGTACACTGGCGCCCGCCTACGACAGCAACCATCCGGAAAAAGTAAAATTCGGCACGGCGCGTCTGGCCGACGCGGCCGCTATTGCCGCGCCCGCCACAAGTACCCTCGTCGCGCCCAAAACCTCTGACCAGGGCAACGCCTATGGTCTGTGGATGGTCTTGCTGGCGGGCGTCGCTTTGCTTGTCGGGATGGCGGTGAGTCTGGTCAGAGGACAGAAGACAGAAGACAGTAGGCGGTAGGACGTTCAGGCAGGGCGCGCGCTCCGGGCGCGCCGCAAGGTCAACAACAGCACGGGTAAGGCGCTTTCTGGGTAGGGCGCTTTCTCCGAAAGCGCCGCAGGTCAACGAACGGCGGTTTCGGAGAAACCGCCCTGCCTTTCAGGAATCAGAAGAAGCGTCGGCGGTGTTGTCCGGGAGCGCGGAGCACCAGCTCCGCATTCGTATTGATGCAGCGGGGCTGGTGCCCCGCGCGCCCAGGACGGCTCCGGTTTCTCGCCGAAAGGGGCGCGGGTTCGGGTGGGATGGGGTTGAGTGGGATGGGGTTAGGTAGGGCGCGCGCTCCGGGCGCGCCGCAGGTCAACGAACGGCGGTTTCGGAGAAACCGCCCTACCTGAACCCGCCCTACCTTGCGCCGCAACAACGCTACGGTAGTTTCTGCGAAGCCGCTCCACCACGATTGCAGTGCGATGCGTTTAGCATTAAAACATGGGGGGGTGCATCGGCTGGTTTGACAATCTGTGCAACGCCTTGCGCGCAAACTGACATGGATTGTTCAATTTCGTCTGCGTCCTCCCCGGATTCAGGGGGAAAACGGCCTGGCACGAATCCTGTTTCTCTCCAGCGATTTGCAAGAGAAAAGAGAATTCCATGAAACAGGTTCAACAAGGTTTTACCCTCATCGAACTGATGATCGTGGTCGCCATCATCGGCGTTCTGGCCGCCATCGCCATTCCTGCCTATCAGGATTACACCGCGCGCGCACAAGTCTCTGAAGCGTTTTTACTGGCCGCCGGCAGCAAACTCGCCGTGGCTGAAATCTACACCAACCACGGCGCGTGGCCAGCCAATAATGAAGACGCCGACCTCGCCAAGGCTATAAGTATTACCGGCAAGTATGTGGTCTCGGTGACTGTCACGAGTGGCAAAATCGCGTCCAAGATGAAGGCCTCTGGTGTTGCCAAGGACATTGAAAACAAGACGCTGACGTTGAGACCCATCGCTCGGGGTGGCTCATACGAATGGTCGTGCAAGTGGGATGGCCTGCAAAAGTACATGCCGGCTTCCTGCCGCTAAGTCTGGCGCTTGACCCGCACAAAAACCGCCCTTCACCGGGCGGTTTTTTTGATGGCGGTTTTGGTAACGCCGGTGGATGCCCCGCCTGCCCCCCCTGCCCACACCGGATGCGTCCCTGCCGGATATGACAATTTTCACTCCGCATGTTTGCCCGGACGACGCAAATTGTCACTTTTCGGGGCGTCTTTTCCCGAAGTCAGAAGGGTAAACGGGCTGGCACGAATCCTGATTTACCTCACCCAGCGATTTCGCTGTTTTTTAATAAAGGAGTATCAAATGAAACAAGTCCAACAAGGTTTTACCCTGATCGAACTGATGATCGTGGTCGCCATTATCGGCATTCTGGCCGCCATCGCCATCCCCGCCTATCAGGATTACACCGCGCGCGCGCAAGTCTCTGAAGCGTTTTCACTGGCCGCCGGCGGCAAACTCGCCGTGGCTGAAACCTACGCCAACAACGGCTCGTGGCCAGCCAACAATGCAGCTGCCGGCCTCGCCACTGCTGGAAGTATTACCGGCAAGTATGTGGATTCGGTGACTGTCACGACTGGCAAAATCGCGGCCAAGATGAAGAGCACTAATGTTTCCGATGGCATTAAAGGCAAGACGCTGACGTTGAGCCCCATCGCTCGGGGTGGCTCATACGAATGGTCGTGCAGCTGGAATGGCCTGCAAAAGTACATGCCGGCTTCCTGCCGCTAAGTCTGGCGCTTGACCCGCACAAAAACCGCCCTTCACCGGGCGGTTTTTTTGACCCTTTTTTCGTCTGTGCCCGCCAAAACCCGCGCGCAAGCGCGAAACCTTCTGTGGCTCGCCTGTCTGTCGGGTTTACTGCTCCTGACCGTTCTGGCCTATCGCCCCGGTCTTGACGGCGGCTTTTTGTTCGACGATTACCCCAATCTCTCCCAACTGGGCGCGCAGGGCGGCGTGGTCGACAGGGCGTCTGCCCGAAGTTTCATCTTCGGCGGCTTTTCC
>JAISRR010000070.1 GCA_031273565.1 Zoogloeaceae bacterium
GGCTAACGGAACCGTAACGAATGGGCTGATTATCGGGGGTGAAGGCGTCACCGCCGCAGACGGAAACCGCGTGGAAATCAGGGGCAGCACGGTAACGGGCAGCGTAGTTTACGGCGGTCGGTCCACAGACGGAGACGCCAACAAAAACCGCGTGACCATCACCGGCGGCACCGGTACTATTTTGAGTGTGGAGGGCGGTTATGCGTATGGTGATGCCGACGCCAACGAAAACATCGTCCACATCGACACCGTTAGTATTGCCGGAACCGTGTACGGCGGCTTTGTGAATACAGGCAGTGGCCGCGCCAACAGCAATGAGGTCGAAGTCACCAACAGTACCGTCACCGACAATGTCACCGCTGGCTACGCGCGCAGTGGTGAGGCCAATGGCAACATGCTCAACGCTTCCAACAGCGACTTCGGGAACGACGTGAGGGGTGGTTTCGTGTATGCAGATGGCGACGCCAACGACAACCAGGTGTCCATCAACGGCGGCTCGGTTGACCATACCGTGTTAGGCGGTCACGTGAATGGAGATGGCAACGCCAACAACAACCAGGTGTCCATCAACAGCAGCTCGGTTAACGATGACGTGTTAGGCGGTTTCGTGACTGTAGATGGCAACGCCAACGACAACCAGGTGTCCATCAACGGCGGCTCGGTTGGCGCTGTCGTGCACGGCGGTGTCGTGAATGGGGATGGCGACGCCAACAACAACCGCGTGTCCGTCAACGGCGGCTCGGTTACCTATGACGTGCACGGCGGTCGCGTGAGTGGAGTTGGCAACGCCAACAACAACCAGGTGTCCATCAACGGCGGCCAGGTTGGCGATTACGTGTACGGCGGTTACGTGGCTAACGATGGCAACGCCAACAACAACAGCGTGTCCATCAACGGCGGCTCGGTTGGCACTGCCGTGTCCGGCGGTTACGTGTCTGGAGATGGCAACGCCATCCATAACACCGTCACGGTGAGCGGCAATCCCGATCTCACGGGCGCCAATCTGTACGGCGGTTATGTCAGTAATACGGGCGACGCCTTCACCGGCAACACCCTGAACTTCAACACCAGCGGTCTCACCGTAGCCAATTTGCGCAACTTCCAGTACCTGAACTTCTATCTGCCCACGACCCTCGGCAACGGCGGCACGGCGCTCACCGTCACCGGCATGGCGGACATCACGGGCAGCATCGTCAACGTGGGCATCGACGGCGCAAATTCTCCGTTGGCGCGGGGCGACACCATCACGCTGATTGACGCGGCCACGCTGAGCGGCGCTCCGGTCAACACCACCGCCAACGGCTCCGGAATACAGGGCGTCAGCCTGAGCTACGAGTTCGACATCACCGCCCCCGTCGGCAGCAACCAACTGCTCGCCACCGTCGCCCGCGTCGGCCTTAATCCGCAAACCAAGGCCCTCGCCGAAGGCTTTCTGGGCGGCGTGGCCTTCACGCGCCAGGGGGCTGATCTGGCGGCGGAACAGGGCATCGCCCAGGCGCTCGCCAGCACCCGCCGCGCGAATGGCACGGGGCTGCAAGTCTTTGGCGCCATCACTTACAGCGATGCCAGATACAAAACCGGCTCGCATGTGAATGTGGACGGTTACAATTTCCTCACCGGGGTTTCCGGCGCGCAGAACCTGTCGGCGGGTCGTCTGACCCTGGGCGGCTTCTTTGAAGCGGGCGATGGCGATTACGATACCCACAACAGCTTTGCCACCCGCGCTTCCGTGAAGGGCAAAGGGGATACCAAATATTACGGTCTGGGCGTGTTGGGGCGTTTCGATCTGGAAAACAATTTCTACGCCGAAGCCTCGCTGCGCGCCGGGCGTCTGGAAAATGATTTCCACGCGACGCTCTCCAACCGTTATGTGAAGTACGACACCCGGAGCCATTACACCAGCCTGCATGGGGGCGTGGGCTATGTCTGGAAACTTTCCGCCCAAAGCGACCTTGATGTGTACGGCAAATACCTCTGGACGCGGGTAGCGGGCGACAGCGACCGTCTGACCA
Organism: Zoogloeaceae bacterium; assembly: GCA_031273565.1. Lineage (GTDB taxonomy): Bacteria > Pseudomonadota > Gammaproteobacteria > Burkholderiales > Rhodocyclaceae > Azovibrio. The sequence goes on from JAISRR010000070.1 coordinate 2,013, forward strand.
CAGGCGACCCGGTGAAGTTCGCCGCGGTGAATTCGCAACGCCTGCGCTTTGGCGCGCGGTTCTCAAACGCGATGAGCAACACGGCCAGCTACTACGTAGGCGCGGCTTATGAGCATGAGTTCGACGGCGAAGCGGACGCGAAGGTGTATGGCTACAAAATCAAGTCGCCTGACTTGAAGGGCGGTACCGGCATCGGTGAAGTCGGCTTTACCGTGCGCCCGTCCGGCAACCAGAATTTCAGTCTGGATATCGGGCTGCAAGGCTATGCCGGTAAACGCCAGGGCGCAACCGGCTCCGTGCAGGCAAAGTACCAGTTTTAACCGTAAAGGGCGGTTCCCGAACCGCCCCGGTTGTTGTTGCACAAAAAGGTAGGGCGACGCCGTTGTTAACATGCGGCGCGCTCGGAGAGCGCGCCCTACCAAAACCCCTCTACCAAAACCTCTCTACCTGACCCCATCCTGTCTGAACTCGCCCCAGCAAATCGGTGGGGACAGGGTGGTTTGGCAGTCATCTGACCTCCCTCGGAGAGGGAGGCTTTTACGCCCGCAGAAACTTAACGCATCTGCCTGCCCAACCGTTCCTCCAGTCCTTGCCCGAAACCGCTGGCGGCGTCTGCGCCCAGACGTTTGGCGAAACGTTCGGCAAAATTTTCCCGGAGCGAATAATCCACGAGTTTTTCCGCCTTGATGACATCGCGCGCGACGGATTGCACGCTGCCGAAGTCGTCGGCAAGCCCCATGCTCACACTCGTCGCACCGCTCCAGAACAGGCCGGAGAAGACTTCCGGCGTTTCTTTCAGGCGATCGCCCCGACCCGTGCGTACGGCGGTAATGAATTGCTGATGCACTTCATTCAGCAGGGTTTTCAGATACGCCTTGTGGCGTTCATTCACTGGCGAGAACGGGTCCATGATGCCCTTGTTCTCGCCCGCCGTCAGCAGGCGACGCTCGATGCCCAGTTTTTCCATTGTGCCGGTAAAGCCAAAGCCGTTCATCAGCACGCCGATGGAACCGACGATGCTGGATTCATTAACGTAGATTTTGTCCGCCGCCGCCGCCACGAAGTAACCGCCGGAAGCGCAGATGTCTTCCACCACGGCATGCAGGGCAATTTTCGGGTGCAGTTTTTTCAGACGGCGGATTTCGTCGTAAATCATGCCGGACTGCACCGGGCTGCCGCCGGGACTGTTGATGCGCAGGATAATGCCTGCGGTGTTCTTGTCTTCGAAGGCCGATTGCAGCGCGGCGTTGATTTTCTCGGCGCTGGCGTCGCCCTGGGCCTCGATGACGCCGGAGAGATCGACCACCGCCGTATGCGGCTCATTTGTCCCGGCGTTGCGTTTGGGCGTCCATTCCATCACCGCCGCCAGTACGATGACGAGATAACACAAGGTCGCAAGCTTGAAAAACACGCCCCAACGACGGCGGGCGCGTTGCTCTTTCAGGGCGGCGAAGGCCAGTTTTTCCAGGGTTTTGCGTTCCCAGTCGGGGGCGCGTTCCTGCGTTTGTTCGGGAGTGTCCATTGTTTTTTGTCCGGTTTTGTCCAAAGATGAACACTGAAATATAACAGAAGACAGAATCCCGCTGTTTTCTGTCCTCTGCTATCCTTCCCCTTTATTCCGCTCCCTTACTCAAGAAACATGGCGATCATTATCAAGACCCCGGAAGAAATTGAAAAAATGCGCGTCGCCTGTCGGCTTGGCGCGGAAGTGCTGGATTACATCGCGCCTTACGTCAAGGTCGGCGTCACCACAGCGGAACTGGATCGGCTCTGCCTTGACTACATGACGCAAGTGCAGGGCACAATTTCCGCCTGCCTGAATTACGCGCCGCCGGGCTATGCGCCCTATCCTGCCGCCATCTGCACTTCCATCAATCACCAGATCTGCCACGGCATACCCAACGACCGGCCTTTGAAGGATGGCGATATCGTCAATATCGATGTCACCATCATCACGAAGGACGGTTTTCACGGCGACACCAGCCGCATGTACCTGCCCGGCACACCGTCCATTCAGGCCAAACGGCTGTGCGCGATTACCTTCGAATGCATGTGGCTGGGCATTCAGGTCGTCAAACCGGGCGGGCATCTGGGCGATATCGGCGCGGTTATCCAGAAGCACGCGGAAAAAAACGGCTTCTCGGTGGTGCGCGAATTTTGCGGGCACGGCGTCGGGCGCGCCTTCCACGAAGACCCGCAGGTGCTGCATTACGGACGCGCGGGCACGGGGCCGGAATTCGCGCCGGGGATGATTTTCACCATCGAACCGATGATTAACGCGGGCAAGGCGGCAATCCGCCAGATGCCGGACGGCTGGACCATCACCACCAAGGATCGCAGCCTTTCCGCCCAATGGGAACACACGGTGCTGGTGACGGAAACCGGCGTCGAAGTGCTTACCCTATCGGCGGATTGCCCTCCCGCTCCGACAGGCATTGGAGTTTGAGCGTGGATGATCTGTCGGCGTTCGCCAAACATCTGCGCGAGAAATTGCTGACGGGACGCAAGGCGCTCGCGCACGATTACGCGGAGACGCCGAACGCGCCGCTGTACCTGACACGGCACGCGGCGCTGGTTGATGGCGTACTGAACCAACTCTGGCTGCGCATGGAATTTCCGCCGGACATCACCCTTGCCGCCGTCGGCGGCTACGGGCGTGGCGAGCTTTACCCCGGCTCGGATGTCGACCTGCTGATTCTTCTGTCGCAACCGGAAGACGCGGGATTGCGGGAAAAACTTTCCCGGCTGGTCGGCCTGTTCTGGGACATCGGTCTGGAAGTCGGTCACAGCGTGCGCACGGTCGCGGAATGCATCGAGGAAGCGGCAGGCGATGTCACCATCCAGACGGCCTTGCTGGAAAGCCGCCGACTGCTCGGCGACGCGGCGCTGTACGCGGCATTTCAGCGGGCATTCCAGGAGAGCTTCGATGTCCCGGCGTTTTTCACCGCCAAACGCCTGGAACAGGAGGCGCGTTACCAGCGTTATCAGGACACGCCATACAGCCTGGAGCCGAATTGCAAGGAAAGTCCCGGCGGTCTGCGCGACCTGCACGCGATTCTCTGGATTGCAAAGGCGGCGGGCTACGGCAACGACTGGCAGGCGTTGAAGGCGCGCGGGCTGACCTGGCAGGATGGCTATGTCCAGTTGCAGCAGTGCGAGCTTTACCTGCAAAACCTGCGCATCCGCCTGCATCTGCTCACCGGCAGACGCGAGGACAAACTCCTGTTCGACCATCAGGAGGCGCTGGCGAAGCGCATGGGATTCGCCGCCGACGCCGACGATACAAGGCGTCCTTCCGAATTGCTGATGCAAACCTATTACCGCAACGCCAAGCGGGTGACGCAGTTGAATACCCTGCTCCTGCAAAATATCGCCGTCGAACTGATGCCCGCCGTGAGCGCGACGATACACCCCGTAAACGAGTGGTTCCAGATTGCGGGCGATTTTCTCGACGTGACGCGCGAAAGCGTGTTTGATGAACATCCCCCGGCGTTGCTGGACAGTTTCTGGCTCATGCAGCAGCGCCCGGAATTGCGCGGCATGACCGCTCGCACCCTGCGCGCCCTGTGGCGGAGTCGCGCACTGATTACCCCCGCTTTCCGGCAGGCGCCGGAAAACCGCCGCCGTTTTCTCTCACTGTTCCAGAGTCCGCAGGGCGTGGTGCACGAATTCCGGCGCATGAACCAGTACGACATTCTGGGCGCTTACCTGCCCGCCTTCGGCAAAATCGTCGGACAGATGCAGCATGACCTGTTTCACGTCTATACCGTCGATCAGCATATTCTTCAGGTCATGCGCAACCTGCGCCGTTTCGCGGTGGAAGAATTCGCGCATGAATATCCCTATTGCAGCCGCCTGCACAATGCCTTCGCGCGTCCGTGGACGCTCTACGTCGCCGCGCTTTTCCACGACATCGCCAAGGGTCGGGGCGGCGACCATTCCCTGCTGGGCATGCAGGACGCGCGCGCATTCTGCGCCCGCCACGAGGTCGGGGAAGAAGACGCGGAACTCATCGTCTGGCTGGTCGGCGAACATCTGAACATGTCGCAGGTCGCGCAAAAACAGGACATCACCGACCCCGACGTCATCGCCGCGTTCGCCCGGCGCGTCAAGGACGCGCGTCACCTCACGGCGCTCTACCTGCTCACCGTCGCCGACATTCGCGGCACCAGCCCGAAGGTCTGGAACAACTGGAAGGCGAAACTGCTGGAAGACCTGTACCGGCTCACCCTGCGCTATCTGGAAACCGACGCGCCGCAAGAGCCGCAAGGCATCATTCAGGAACGGCAGGCCGAAGCGTTGCGGCTCCTGCGTTATTTTGCCCTTTCCGATACCGTGCACGAGCGCCTGTGGAAGCAATTCGACACGGTTTATTTTTTGCGCCACACCGCCGAGGAAATCGCCTGGCACACCCGCGCCCTGTATTACCGCATCGACATCGACAAGCCCGTGGTCAAGGCGCGCATCCATCCCGGCGGCGGCTTGCAGGTCATGGCCTACACCCGGGACGGGCCGGATCTGTTCCTCTCCATGGCCGGTTTTTTCGCCCGCACAGGCTACAGCATCGTCGACGCCAAAATTCACACCACCCGCCACGGTTACGCGCTGGACAGTTTCGTATTGTTGAACGTCGCCGACAACGCCAGCGACCGTGACATGATCGCTTTCATCGAGGCCGAACTCGCTCACCGGCTGGAACAGGGCGCGCCCGCCGAAGCGCCCGGCAGCGGACGTCTCTCCCGGCAGGTGCGACATTTTCCGATCACGCCGGAAGTGCACCTTCATCCCGACGAACGCGGTGCGCAACAGGTGCTTTCCATCATCGCCGCCGACCGTCCCGGTTTGCTGTTCCACATCGCCGCCGTGCTGGCGCGGCACGGCGTCGCCATCAACGCCGCCCGCATTTCCACCCTAGGCGAGCGCGCCGAAGATACTTTCCTGATTGCCGACCCCGGTTCGGCGCAGATCGCCTCCCGACTGGCGCTGGAAAAGGATTTGCTTGATGTCCTGCAAGTTTGATTTTTTCATTTTCCACAAGGAACCCTTCCATCATGACACCCCTGTTTTCATCCGCCTTCGCGCAGCGGCGGCTGCGCCCCATACTCCTCTTGCTGTCGTTCGTTCTGACCATCGGCGCAGCGTGGGCGCAGAGCGAGGAGCGCGCAGCGCCGGAAAATGTCAAGGCCGCGCAAATCGACGTGCTTTTCAAGGCGGTCAATACGGAATATGACATCGACCCGGAGGGCCGGATAACGACCGTTTACGGTTACGGCGCTGAAATCCTGCTCGAACGTGCGCTGGAAGGCGAAAAAACACGCCGGATCAGTTACAGCCGGGGAATACAGGAAGCGGAAATTCTGGAAGCCTATACCCTGAAGGCGGATGGACGCCGCATCGACGTGCCCAAAGACAATTACCAGACCAATTCGCGCAGCGGGCGCAGCGGCGGCAATCCCTTTTTCTCGGATAAAGAGAGCATCACCGTGGTCTTTCCCGATGTCGCTGTCGGCGATACCACCTACCTGCGTTATCGCCTGCGCGATACCGTGGCGATTTTTCCCGGCGAGGCTTCCATTGTCGACAGTTTTTCCGCTTTTTCCGCCATTGAAGAAGGCAACATTACCCTGCGCGCGCCGGAAAACCTGAAACTCACGCTGGAAGCCCATCATCTGGAAGCATTGCCGACCCGCGTCAGCAACGGCATCGTCACCTACCAATGGCGTTACCGGAATCCGCAACCGCGCGCCTGGGATGAGGAAAGGGACAGCGGCATCTGGCATATCGGCGATTCCCCGGAACTTTACGTCAGCACCTTCGAGAGCTACGCCGCCATTGCCCGCGCTTACGGCGAACGCGCCTTGCCCAAGGCGGAACCCACCGAGCGCGTGCGCGCGCTGGCCGCTGAAATCGTGGGCGAGGAAAAAGCGCCGCGTGAGCAGGCGCGACTGCTTTATGAATGGGTTTCCACCCGTATTTCCTACGCGGGCAACGACATCGGCGTCGGTACGGTCGTGCCGCGTGATCTGGATGTGGTGCTCGACAACAACATGGGCGACTGCAAGGATCACGCGACCCTGTTGCAGGCCCTGCTGACGGCGCGGAACATCGCCAGCGAGCAGGTGCTGATCGACACAGGCCGCGCTTATGAATTGCCCAGAACGCCGACCGTCTGGTCGGTCAACCATGTCATCAACTACCTGCCGCAATGGGGGATTTACGCCGACGCCACCGCCGACAACATTCCCTTCGGTTATCTGCCCGGAAACGCCTATGCCAAACCGGTCATCCACATCGCCGACGCGGACGCGGGCAACGATAATCTTCGCGTCATTCCCCTGGACAAGCGGCCTTTCATTCATGAGGATATTCACCACACGCTGAACATCGCCGCCGATGGCAGCGCCAGCGGCAAGGTGCGCGTTCGCCTCGCCGGAATCTCCGCGACCCGGTGGCGTGACTATTTCATGAACATGAAGAGCGAACGGCGGGCGAAGTTCGTCGAAGACCTGTTTTCCCGGCAAGGCATGCGCGGCAAGGGCGTCCTGCACACGGGCGAACTCCCACAGGAAAAACGGCTTTCCGACGAGATTGAAGTCAGCATGGATTTTCAGGTCGACAACCTGCTGAAACCCCGTTCCGGCGCTTTCGTCATGGGGGCGCTGATGTCCTACGATGGCGGAATCGTCCGTCTGGCGAACGTGGATGACAGCAAGACCTATCTGCGCGACCATGTCTGCTGGGGCGGCAATCTCCGCGAAACTTACGACATCACCCTGGAACCGGGCGTGCAACTGACCCAGTTGCCCGAAAACGTGACGCGAAAATCGGTTTATCTGGATTACAAAAACGTCGTCAAACGCAACAAGAACGGCGTGCGCATCGAACGCGCCTTACTCGACAAATCCCCCGGCGGCGTATGCAGCGCCGCCTACACCAACACCTGGTCCAAGGAAGCCGCCCTTATCGGCGAAAACCTGCAGGAACAGATCTTTTTCAAACGCCAACCGAAATAAACCCGAAGCATGCATCGTCCCAATCACTATCTGAACCGCGAACTCGGCCTGCTTGCCTTTAACCGCCGGGTCATGGCGCAGGCGCAGGACGCGCGCACGCCCCTTTTGGAACGGCTGCGTTTTCTCTGCATCGTCTCCAGCAACATGGACGAGTTTTTCGAGATTCGCGTGGCGGGTCTGAAGGAGCAGATTCGCGCCCGCGCTTCCCGCCTGACCACCGATGGCAAGACGCCGCATGAAGTGTTCCGGCTGGTCAGTCTGGAAGCGCACGCGCTGGTTGAGGCGCAATACCGGATTCTCAACGCGGAAGTGCTGCCGCAACTGGCCGCCGAAGGGGTGCAGTTCATCCGTCGTTCCCTCTGGAACGAGGCGCAACGCGCCTGGATACGGGATTATTTCGACCGCGAGGTCATCCCGGTGCTGACGCCGCTGGGACTCGACCCCTCGCATCCTTTTCCCCGCCTGCTGAACAAAAGCCTCAATTTCGCCGTGGCGCTGGAAGGCAAGGACGCCTTCGGACGCAATTCCGGCGTCGCCATCGTCCAGGCTCCACGGCTGTTGCCGCGCGTGGTGCAATTGCCGTCGGAACTGGCGGGCTGCCCTTACGCCTTCGTATTCCTGTCTTCCATCCTGCACGAATTCGTCGGTGAACTGTTTTCCGGCATGAGCGTGCTGGGCTGCTACCAGTTCCGCGTCACCCGTAATTCCGACCTGTTTGTGGACGAAGAGGAAATCACCAACCTGCGCACCAAGTTGCAGGGTGAATTACCGCACCGGCATTTCGGCGACGCGGTGCGTCTGGAAGTGGCGGACAGCTGTTCCCGGACCATCGCCAATTTTCTGCTCGACCAGTTCGGCCTGCACGAAGAAGACCTGTATCGGGTCGGCGGCCCGGTCAACCTTGTGCGTCTGATGCAGGTTCCGGACTGGATCGACCGTCCCGACCTGAAGTTTCCGCCCTATACGCCGGGACTGCCGAAAGGACTGGCGCGGGAAGAAAACACCCGTATTTTCGCCCTCCTGCGTCAGGGCGACATCCTTCTGCATCATCCCTACCAATCGTTTGCACCAGTGATCGACCTCCTGCGCGTCGCGGCGAACGACCCGGAAGTTGCCGCCATCAAGATGACCATCTACCGCACCGGCGCGGATTCCGTGCTGATGCAGTCGTTGATCCGCGCCGCGCAGAATGGCAAGGAGGTCACCGTGGCGATGGAACTGATGGCGCGTTTTGATGAGGAAGCCAACATCGGCTGGGCCACTCAACTGGAAGAAGCGGGCGCGCATGTGGTCTACGGCGTGGTCGGCTACAAGGTGCACGCCAAGGCGCTCCTGATCGTGCGGCGCGAAGAAGGACAATTACGCCGCTACACGCATCTGGGCACCGGCAATTACCACCCGCGCACCGCCCGCCTGTATTCTGATTTCGGCCTCTTGACCGCCAACGAGGAGATTGGCCGCGATGTGGCCGAGGTGTTCAAACAGCTCACCGGGCTGGGCAAGGCGCGCACGCTCTGCCATCTCTGGCAGGCGCCTTTCACCTTGCAGCCCAACATCATCGCCGCGATAAAGGCCGAAGCGGAACACGCCCGCGCGGGCAAAAAGGCGCGCATCATCGCCAAGATGAATGCCCTGCTGGAACCGGAAACCATCAATGCGCTCTACGCCGCCGCAAAGGACGGGGTGAAAATCGACCTCATCGTGCGCGGCGTCTGCGCCCTGAAACCCGGCGTGCCGGGGCTTTCCGAAAATATCCGCGTGCGCTCGATCATCGGGCGTTTTCTGGAACATCACCGGGTATTTTATTTTCTCGCCGATGGCGAGGAAAAACTTTACCTCGCCAGCGCCGACTGGATGGAGCGCAACTTTTTCCGCCGCATCGAACTGGCTTTTCCCATCCTCGACCCGCACCTGAAAAAACGGGTCATGCAGGAAGGCTTGCGTTGCTACCTCGCCGACAACACCCACGCCTGGGAAATGGCATCCGACGGCAGCTACACCCGCAAAGTCGCCCCGCGCGCAAAACCACGCAACGCGCAGGCGGAATTGATGGAGAGGCCCTAAGAACCTGTTCACGATCTTTTGAGTACGAGCGCAGGAACGCCCGGGAGCGCGGGGCTTCCGCCCCGCAATGACCGGAAATCCGACACGATTACCGCTGTTGCGGGGCAGAAGCCCCGCGCTCCCAGCGAAGATCGTGAACAGGCCCTAACAGGGAACAGAGCGTCGCCCACGATTTTCCAGACAGCATTGATGAACGACAGCAGGGGCGAAAATTTTTCGTCCCTGCACAAAACCAACCCGTCGGCGCTCCCGGTGTCAGGGCAAAGTGCGTTTCATACTCTACCGCGAGACCCTCACCGAAAGGCCTGGTACATGACCGCAAACCCGCCAGAAACCGGGATGAACTGGAATCCAAAGTACGAGGCGTAATGAAAACCTTGGAGTCTGTTGACAATCAAGAGAGCCATATGAAAGAAGCAGTCAGGGCGATAAATGAAGAGAATCGTTCAGCCAGTTTGTCGTAGCGAGTGGCGATGCGTCGATGACGGCGCGGCGGGATGACCGCTTCGATGCGGTGGTTTGCCAGGCGCTCAAGGAGCGCATCGGTATCGTAAGCCTGGTCTGCATGCAGCGCCGGATGGCCTTTTTTTCAGGCGCGCCTGCTGCATGTTGATGGGTCGAACCTTACACGCTTACAACGTTGGCCCTGAAAATTCCTCCCAAATCTTTCTTGCTACAACGCGACGATATAGTTAAACTTGTCGTTATGAAAGCCAACTACACCCGCGCCATCCCTGCCGAATGGCAAGCCATGTCCCAGGTCTTCACCGCCCTGGGTGACACACACCGTCAGCGTATCGTCCTGCTGTTCGACAAGGGCGAACGGCTGAATGTCGGCCAGATTGCGGAGGTTTGCACGCTGACGCGCTCCACCGTGTCGCATCACCTGAAAATCCTGCACGAAGCGCATGTGCTGGAATCGGAAAAGGTCGGCAAGGAGGTCTGGTTCTGGGTCAACCGGGACTGGCTGGATGCAACGCTTGCCAGTGTGCTCGACTATTTGCGCGCCAATTATTGAATTTTTCCCTTGCATTTTCATCTTTACCCACGGAACTGCCATGAAAAACCTGATGCGAATCCTGCTGAAGCTGGTCTGTAAAATCCTGTTTCGCGTGCGCCTGAAGAATGCCTTTGAGGAGATGCATAACGATCTTTCCAGGCGCCCCCTGCTGGTCATCGCCAATCATCAATCCCTGCTTGATGGCGTGTTGCTGGGCTTGTTCCTGCCGATTGAAAACCCGATGTTTGTGGTGCATAGCGATGTTGTCAAACATTTCGCCTTCCGTCTGGTGTTGTCGCTCTCGGATTATCTGACGGTCGCCCCGTCCAATCCCATGGCGATGAAGAGGATCATTCGCATCCTGGAATCCGGGCGTCCCGTGGTGATTTTCCCGGAAGGGCGCATCACCCTGACGGGCAGTATGATGAAGGTATACGACGGCCCTGCTTTCGTGGCGGCGAAGACCGGGGCGAATGTCTTGCCGGTGCGACTGGATGGCCCGGCGCGCAGTTATTTTTCCCGCTTATCAAGGCAGCCGCGCCAGTTTTTCCCGCGTATCACCCTGACGGTGTTGCCCTTGACCCGCCTGCCCATGCCCGACGCGCCGACTGCCAAACTGCGGCGTCACAAGGCGGGCGACGCCTTACGGCGATTGATGCAGGAAATGGCGTTCTCCACGCAATTCCAGCAAACCCTGTATGGTCGCCTTTGCGACGCGGTGGAGTTGTACGGACGTTCGCGCCGGGTGATCGAAGACATCAAACAGGTGGAATATACCTATCATGATGTGCTGAAAATGAGCCTGATGCTGGGTCGTCTGGTTGGTCGGCTCACCAAACCGGACGAGCGTGTGGGCCTGCTGCTGCCCAACATGACGCCGACCGTCGCGCTCTTTCTCGGTCTTTCCGCCCTGAAAAGAGTGCCCGCCATGCTGAATTACACGGCAGGCGTGGACGGGATGCAGGCGGCGTGCACGGCGGCGGAGATTCGTACTATCGTCACTTCGCGCGCTTTCGTGGAACAGGCGAAACTGGCCAACAAACTGAGTGCCTTGCAGGGGCTGGAGCGCATCGTCTATCTGGAAGACCTGCGCGAACAGGCGAGCTTTCTTGACAAACTCTGGTTGATGGGCTGGGCGGTGTGGTTCCCGCGCAGCGTGGCCTTGCCCGCTTCGCCGGAAGACACGGCGGCAGTGCTGTTTACTTCCGGCTCCGAAGGCAAACCCAAGGGCGTGGCGTTGCCGCACCGGGCGATACTCGCCAACATCGCCCAGATTCGCGCCATCATCGACTTTTCCAGCGAAGACCGGGTGTTGAACGTGCTGCCGGTGTTCCACGCCTTCGGCCTCACGGCGGGCACGCTCCTGCCCCTGCTTTCCGGCGCGAGTCTGTTTCTCTATCCTTCGCCCCTGCATTACCGGGTAATTCCCGAACTGGCCTATGACCGGGGCTGCACGGTGCTGTTCGGCACCAGCGCCTTCCTCGGAAATTACGCCAAATATGCGCATCCCTACGACTTTTACCGTCTGCGCTACGTGGTCGCGGGCGCGGAGAAACTCTCCGAAGCGGTGCGTGACATCTGGTTTGAAAAATTCGGCCTGCGCATTCTGGAAGGTTACGGCGCGACGGAAACCGCGCCGGTAATGGCGGTGAATACGCCGATGGCGTTTCGCAGCGGTACGGTCGGGCAACTGATGCCGGGCCTGGAATATCGCCTCGTTTCCATTCCCGGCATCGAGCGCGGCGGCATATTGCATGTGCGCGGGCCAAGCGTGATGAAAGGCTATCTGAAATCCGACCGTCCCGGCGTGTTGCAGGCGACCGCCTCGGAAATCGGCGAAGGCTGGTACGAAACCGGCGACGTGGTGGACGTAGACGCGGACGGTTTTTTACATGTTCTGGGGCGTGTAAAACGCTTCGCCAAGGTGGCGGGGGAAATGGTGAGTCTGGAAACGGTGGAAAAACTGGCGCTGAAGGCATCGACGGCGGGCGAACACGCCGCGTCCAGCTGTCCCGATGAGAGCAAGGGCGAGCGCCTCGTGCTGTTTACCACCGACGCCGCCCTGCAACGCAGCGCCTTGCAATCCAGCGCCAAAACCCTGGGCATCCCGGAACTGGCGGTTCCCAGAGTCATCGTGCATGTGAACGCCCTGCCGCTGCTGGGTACCGGCAAAGTCGATTATGTTGCGCTGAAGCGCATGGCCGAGGAAGCCTGACATGGCGGACGAAAAAACGCCCACACGTTTTTCCCGCCTGTTTTCCCGTCGCCGTTTTCTGAAAGTGGCGGGCGTGCTGGCGGCGACAGGATTGGGCGCGGGGATTGTCAATGAAACCAGCGGTCATCGTCTGGCGAAGCCCCTGCTGCTCAACCCTTGTCGTTCCGGGCTGCCGGAGCGCCTGCGCAACAGTCCCTGGCTTGTCGATGTCTGGCAGGGGCTTGACCCGGCGCAGGTCTGGGATTGTCATACGCATCTGGCGGGCATTGGCGACAGCGATAGCGGCATTGTGCTGAGTTCGCAATTTTCCTCGCTCCTGCATCCCGCCTTTTACGTGCGTCGCCTGTTTTACCTGAATGCCGCCAGCGCGTCACCACAACCCGGCAGACCCGCAGTGGATGAAAACTACGTGCAGCGCCTGCTGGAACTGGTGGCGGAAATGCCCGCAGGTTTCAAACTGATGCTGTTCGCTTTTGATTATTTTCATGATGACGCGGGACATCCCCAGGCGGACATGGGAGGGATTTACGTGCCCAACGACTACGCCCGCCGACTGGCGACGGCGCATCCGCACGCCTTCGAGTGGGTCGCCTCCATTCATCCTTACCGCGCCGACGCGGTTGATCTGCTGGAAAGCGCCGCCGAAGAAGGCGCAAGGGCGGTCAAGTGGCTGCCCGCCGCGCAGAATATCGACCCGGCCTCACCCCGCTGCGACGCTTTTTTCGCCGCGCTGGCGCGCCTGCGGCTGCCCCTGATTACGCACTGCGGCGAAGAAAAAGCCATGAACGCAGACGCCATGCGCTATGGCAACCCGTTACGTCTGCGTCGGGCGCTGGAAGCCGGGGTGAAGGTCGTTATCGCCCACTGCGCCACAATGGGCGAGGACGAAGATTTTGACGCCCAAAACAAGGCGCGCCCCAGTTTTGAACTGTTTGCGCGGATGATGGACGAGTCGGCATGGCAGGATAATCTGCGCGGCGATATTTCCGCCATCACGCTGCGTAATCGCAAGCCGGAGGTCATTAAGACCCTGCTGGAAAAAAAGGCGTGGCATGGGCGGCTGTTGAACGGTTCCGACTATCCGCTGCCGGGTATCGTACCGCTGATTTCGCCTGCCGCGCTGGCATCCGCCGGACTGCTGCCGAAAGAGGCCGTTGCCGACCTGGAACTGCTGCGCGAATACAATCCCCTCTATTTTGATCTGGCGCTGAAACGGGCATTGCGCTGGCAGGGAAACCGCTTCCCCGCGCAGGTTTTCGCAACCCGCGCTTTTTTCGTGGATGCCTGATATGAACGACAATCCTCAGGAACAAGGTAGGGCGAGATCGAAGAAAGCGCCGTGGTTAACATGCGGCGCGCTCGGAGAGCACGCCCTACCTGAAGCACTCTACCGAGGGGGTGCATCTCCTCCCGGATTGCTACGCTCGAAACCTCGACCGCAAGAAAAGGGGCTTCAACCTTCGCACCGTCCCGAAGGGCGAGGTTTCAAACCGGAGTTCGTTTTACGATGAATGACAATCCTCAAGTACAAAACAGCGAACCGGGCGAGCATTCCCAATTCGGGTTGCTGACAAATCGTCGTTTCTGCCCCCTGTTCATCACCCAGTTTTTCGGCGCGTTCAACGACAACCTGTTCAAGAACGCGCTCGTCGTGTTGCTCACTTTTCAGGCCGCAAGCTGGACGACGCTAAAACCGGAGGTGCTCACCAATATTGCGGCCGGTCTTTTCATCCTGCCCTTTTTTCTCTTTTCCGCCACGGCCGGACAACTGGCCGACAAGTTCGACAAGGCGCGGCTCGCCCGCTACACCAAACTGCTGGAAATCGCCATCGTCCTGCTGGCGGCGCTGGGGTTCGTTCTGAAAAGCCTGCCGCTCCTGTTGGGCGTTCTTTTTCTCATGGGCCTGCAATCCACACTGTTCGGCCCCGTGAAATACGCGATTCTGCCGCAACATCTCGCCCCGCATGAACTTGTCGGCGGTAACGCGCTGGTGGAGGCGGGCACCTATGTTGCCATCCTGCTGGGCACGCTTGCCGGCAACCTGCTCGCAGGCACATCCGGCGGTACGGTCTGGATCAGCATCGTCGCCCTTGCGGTGGCCGTGACGGGCTATCTGGCAAGTCGCGGCATTCCCGTCGCCCCCGCGCCCGCGCCGAACCTCAAGGTCAATCCCAACATCCTGATAGAAACCTGGCGTTGTATCAATTTCGCGCGCGAAAAACGTTCGGTTTTTCTTTCCATTCTCGGCATTTCGTGGTTCTGGCTCTATGGCTCGCTGTTTTTGGCGCAGTTTCCCGTGTATACCAAAGTCGTGCTGAGCGGTGGCGAAAGCATGGTTACGCTGCTGTTGGCGGTGTTTTCCATCGGCATCGGCAGTGGTTCCCTGCTCTGCGAAAAACTCTCAAGGCACAAGCTGGAACTTGGATTGGTGCCTTTCGGCGCGCTGGGCATGACCCTGTTCGGCTTCGACCTCGCCGGCGTTTCGCCCACCCATGCCGGACTGGGAGCGCCCCTGCCGGTGATTGCCCTGCTCGCCGACCCCGCCATCTGGCGCATACTTGTCGACCTGCTGCTTCTGGGCATGTGCGGCGGCATCTACTGCGTACCGCTCTATGCGCTGGTGCAACAACGCAGCAATCCCGCCTGTCGGGCGCGCGCGATTGCCGCCAACAATATCCTCAATTCCCTGTTCATGGTGGCGGGCGCAATCTTCGCCGCCCTGCTGCTGACGCACGGCGGCAACATTCCCCTGCTGTTCATGATTGTGGCGGGCGTCAATGTGCTGGTCGCCATCTACATCTTTACCCTCGTGCCGGAGTTTTTGATTCGGGCATTGGTGAAACTGGGGTTGCGCGCCGAACAAACGCCTGTGCCCTGAATCCCGTACAACAGGTAAAATGCCGCCCATGAATATGCTGACGCAACGTCTGAACGAATACGAAAAATTGATGCGGCTGGACAAACCCATCGGGAGTCTTCTACTGTTCTGGCCGACACTCTGGGCCTTGTGGCTGTCTTCCGACGGACAGCCCGTCTGGATGCTGGTGTGGATTTTCGCCCTCGGTACGGTGTTGATGCGCTCGGCGGGCTGCGTCATCAACGATTATGCCGACAGGGATTTCGACCCGGCGGTCGAAAGAACCCGCGACCGTCCTCTGGCGGCGCGCCGGGTCAGCCCGTGGGAAGCCTTGTATCTGGCGGCGGCACTGGTGTTGTTCGCCTTTTTGCTCCTGCTGCCCATTCTGACGAAACTCCTGTTGCTATTGGGGTGCATCGCGGTTTTTCTGGCCGCTTCCTATCCCTTCACCAAACGTTTCTTCGCCATCCCGCAAGCCTATCTCGGCGTCGCCTACGGGTTCGGCATTCCCATGGCTTACGCCGCGCAACAGGGCAGCGTGCCCTGGCAAGGCTGGTTGTTGCTCGCCGCCAACGTGTTCTGGACGGTGGCCTACGACACCGAATACGCGATGGTCGATCGTCCCGACGATCTGAAAATCGGCATCAGAACTTCCGCCATTACCTTCGGGCGTTTTGACGTTGCGGCGGTGATGTGCTGCTACGCCATCGCCTTCGGCTTGATTGCCTGGGTGGGACTGATCGCCGGTCTGGGCTGGATTTTTCTCGCGTCCATCCTCGCCGCTTTTGTCCTCGCGGGGTATCACTACAGCCTGATTCGCGCCCGTCAAGGGCCGGGTTGCTTCAAGGCTTTCCTGCACAACAACTGGGTCGGCGTCGTGATTTTTGTCGGCATCGCGCTGGATTACCTGTTTCACGGCGTCAAGCCGTTCTGATTTTCCCTGTTCCCGCAAGAGGTTATCAATGTCCTACCGCGACCTGCGCGATTTCATGGCGCAACTGGAAAACCGGGGCGAACTCCGACGCATCGCGGCGGCGGTGAGTCCGCGTCTGGAAATGACCGAAATTGCCGACCGGGTGCTGCGCAAAGCGGGGCCAGCCCTGCTGTTCGAGACGCCGAGCGGCTACGACATGCCGGTGCTCGCCAATCTTTTCGGCACGCCGGAACGGGTCGCGGCGGGCATGGGCGTTAACGCCGCAGAGCGCGGGAATTGGCAGGTCGCCTTGCGCGAAATCGGGCGCACCCTGGCCTGCCTCAAGGAACCGGAGCCGCCGCATGGCCTCAAAGACGCCTGGGAAAAATTCCCGCTCCTGAAGCAGGCGCTCGCCATGACGCCCAAACAGGTTTCCTCCGCGCCCTGTCAGGAAATCGTCCGGGAAGGCAAAGATGTCGACCTCGCCCGGCTGCCCATCCAGCACTGTTGGCCTGGCGATGTCGCGCCGCTCATCACCTGGGGGGTGGTCGTCACGCGCGGGCCGCACAAACAGCGGCAGAATCTGGGCATCTACCGGCAGCAGGTCATCGGCCCCAACAAAGTCATCATGCGCTGGCTCGCGCATCGGGGCGGCGCGCTGGATTTTTACGATCACGCTCAGGCGCATCCCGGCGAGCCTTTCCCCGTCGCCGTGGTGTTGGGCTGTGACCCGGCAACCTTGCTGGCGGCGGTGACGCCCATTCCAGACACGCTGTCCGAATACCAGTTCGCCGGTCTGTTGCGCGGGGGAAGAACCGAGTTGGTCAAATGTCTGGGGAACAGGCTGCACGTTCCCGCCCGCGCTGAAATCGTGCTGGAAGGCGTGATTCATCCGGGCGAAACCGCAATTGAAGGGCCGTATGGCGACCACACCGGCTACTACAACGAACAGGCGGAATTTCCCGTATTCACCATTGAGCGCATGACCCTGCGTCAGAACGCGCTCTATCTTTCCACCTATACCGGCAAACCGCCGGACGAACCCGCCATGCTGGGAGTGGCCCTGAACGAGGTCTTTGTCCCTTTGCTGCAAAAGCAGTTCCCTGAAATCACCGATTTTTACCTGCCGCCCGAAGGCTGTTCCTACCGCATGGCGATTGTCAGCCTGAAGAAACAGTATCCCGGTCACGCCAAGCGGGTAATGTTTGGCGTCTGGTCATTTTTGCGCCAGTTCATGTATACGAAATTCGTTCTCGTGGTGGATGAGGAGGTGAATATCCGCGACTGGAAGGAAGTCATCTGGGCGCTCACCACCCGTGTGGACGCCGCGCGGGACACGACCATCATCGAAAACACACCCATCGACTATCTGGATTTCGCCAGTCCCGTCGCCGGCCTCGGCTCCAAGATGGGCATCGACGCCACCCATAAATGGCCAGGCGAAACCGGGCGCGAATGGGGGAGAAGCATTGTCATGGACGCCGACGTGAAGGCACGGGTCGATGCCATGTGGGGGGCGTTGGGGCTGTGAAATTCAGAGAACAGAAGACGGAAGACAGTCGTCATGCGGCGCGGCAGAAGGCCGGAAAGAACCCCAACCCCACGGTGCCCCTCCTCGATTCGACTGGGCGGCGACGATGTTTGCCTGGACGATAGCGGTCGTCAAACGAAGCGATACCGGAAAGTTCGTCGTCCTGCCCAGGCGCTGGATCGTCGCCTCAATCGTGGCGTAGCAGGTAGGGCGCTTTCTCCGAAAGCGCCGTCGTTAACATGCGGCGCGCTCGGAGAGCGCGCCCTACCAAAACGCCCTACCAAAGCCCCCTACCAAAGCGCCACGATGCGGGCGGGAAAATCCGGCTTGCATTCCTGATATTGCAGGGGTATAAATTGCGTTTTCCCTACTTTTTAAAAGGAATTTCCATGAAC
>JAISRR010000082.1 GCA_031273565.1 Zoogloeaceae bacterium
TCTCCGTTTGCCTCTGTGCGCATTTGCGTCCTGGATTGCCCTGGACTTTGACAGGAAATAAGCATGGACTTCAAAACCACCGTTTTCTTCTTTCTCGCGGCGATTCTGATCTTCGCCGCGCTGCGCGTCATTACCGCCCGCAATCCGGTACATGCCGTGCTGTACCTGATTCTCTCCTTTTTCACCACTGCCGGTTTGTGGTTGCTGTTGCAGGCTGAATTTCTGGCGATGGTGCTGGTGATGGTCTATATCGGCGCGGTGATGGTGCTCTTCCTCTTCGTGGTGCTGATGCTCGATATCAGCAATGACGTGATGCGGCAGGGATTCTGGCGTTACCTGCCGCTGGGGGCCATCGTCGGTCTCGTCGTGGCGCTGGAAATGGGGCTGGTGCTGGGCGGCTGGACAGATTCCGGGTTGCCTGCGGTTGCGGCCTCTGCCTCCAATACCCGCGAACTGGGCGTGCTGCTGGTGAGCGAATATGTCTATCCCTTTGAACTGGCGGCGGTGATTTTGCTGATGGCGATTGTTGCTGCCGTGGCGCTGACCTTCCGGGGGTCGAGGAAGCGTTGCAATACCGATCCGGCGGCGCAGATTCGCGTCAAGGCTTCCGAGCGGATACGTATGGTAAAAATGCCGGTGGCGCAGGCATCAGGGACGACGCCTGACGCGCCTGTGCCGGAAAAGGAATGAAGGAAAAATCATGACGCTTACGTTGAGCCATTTTCTGATTTTGGGCGCGTTGCTGTTTGTCATCAGCATCGTCGGTATTTTCCTGAACCGGAAAAATCTGGTCGTGCTCCTGATGGCGATCGAGCTGATGCTCCTGGCCGTGAACATGAATTTCGTCGCCTTTTCCAGCGATCTGCAAGACCCGCATGGTCAGTTGTTCGTGTTCTTTGTGCTGGCGGTGGCGGCGGCGGAAGCGGCGGTGGGGTTGGCGATTCTGATCCTGCTCTTTCGCAACCTGAAAAGCATCCATGTGGATGAACTCGACGAGTTGAAGGGATGATGAACATGGAGACGCAGAACAATATGCAGAATCTTTACCTGTTGATCGCCCTGGCGCCCCTCGCCGGCGCGATGGCAGCGGGGCTGTTCTGCCGGGTGATTCCCCGCTGGCTGGCGCATGGCGCGGCCATTCTTGGCGTGGCGACGTCCTTCATCGGTTCGCTGCTCGCGTTTCAGGAGGTGCAGGCCGGACATACCTTCAACGACAATATTTACACCTGGATGAGCAGCGGAGGCTACAGTTTTCACGTCGGCTTTCTGATCGATTCCCTGAGCGTGCTGATGATGCTGGTCGTCACCTTCGTTTCCCTGATGGTGCATATCTACACCATCGGCTACATGAAGGATGATCCCGGTTATAACCGCTTTTTCAGCTATATCTCGCTCTTCACCTTCTCCATGCTGATGCTGGTGATGGCCAACAATTTCATGCAGCTTTTCTTCGGCTGGGAAGCGGTGGGGCTGGTCTCCTATCTGCTGATCGGTTTCTGGTATACCCGTCCGACCGCCATCGTTGCCAACATGAAGGCGTTTCTGGTCAATCGGGTGGGCGATTTCGGCTTCATCCTCGGCATTGGTCTGGTGCTGGCGTATTTCGGTTCGCTGGATTACGCGACGGTGTTTCAGCAAGCGCCGGAAATCGCGGCTGATGGCGGTACGCTGGCGGGCACCGACTGGTCGCTGATGACCGTCGTCTGCATCTGTCTTTTCATCGGCGCGATGGGCAAGTCCGCACAAGTTCCCCTGCATGTCTGGCTGCCGGATTCGATGGAAGGCCCGACGCCCATTTCCGCCCTGATTCACGCCGCGACGATGGTCACGGCGGGCATTTTCATGGTTTCGCGCATGTCGCCGCTGTTTGAGCTTTCGACGACCGCGCTCTCCTTCGTGCTGGTGATCGGCGCGATTACCGCGCTGTTCATGGGGTTTCTGGGCATCATCCAGAACGACATCAAGCGGGTGGTGGCCTATTCCACCCTCTCGCAACTGGGCTACATGACCGTGGCGCTGGGCGCATCCGCCTATTCGGTCGCCATCTTTCACCTGATGACGCACGCTTTTTTCAAGGCCCTGCTCTTTCTTGCCGCCGGTTCCGTCATCATCGGCATGCACCACGATCAGGATATCCGCAACATGGGCGGCCTGAGGAAATACATGCCGATTACCTGGATGACCTTCCTGATCGGCTCCTTGGCCCTGATTGGCACGCCTTTCTTCTCCGGGTTTTACTCCAAGGATTCCATTATCGAGGCGGTGGCGTTCTCCCACATCCCCGGTTCCGGCTTTGCCTATTTCGCTGTGCTGGCGGGCGTGTTCGTGACCGCTTTTTATTCCTTCCGCCTGTATTTTCTGGTCTTCCACGGCAAGGAACGCTTCGGCAAGGCGCATGAAGAACACGCGCATGGCGAGGAACATCACGGTCTCGCGCCGGGCCAGAAGCCGCATGAAACGCCCTGGGTGGTGTGGTTGCCGCTGGTGCTGCTGGCGATTCCTTCCGTGCTGATCGGATATTTCACCATTGAACCCTTGCTGGTCGGCGATTATTTTCAGGGCGTGATTCATGTGGATGCCACCGCGCACGGCGTGATGGCGGAATTCGCGCGTGAATTTCATGGCCCGTGGGCGATGGCGCTCCATGCGTTCATGCGCCCGCTGGTGTTGGGGCTGGCCCTGGCGGGTGTAGCGCTGGCGTGGTTTTTCTATATGAAGCGTCCCGACATTCCTGCCCGCATCCAGCAACGTTTTTCCGGCATTTACACCCTGCTGGATAACAAATATTACTTCGACAAAATCAATGAAGTCGTTTGCGCGCGTGGCGCCCGCCTGATCGGTGAAGGCTTCTGGAAATGGGGCGATGTGGCCGTAATCGACGGCCTCGTAAACGGCGTCGCCAGACTGGTCGCCCGTATCGCCGCCATCCTGCGCCCGGTACAGACCGGCTACGTTTATCACTACGCCTTCATCATGGTGATTGGCCTCATGCTCCTGCTGGGAGTCTGGGTTGTGCCGCTTTCCCTTCTGGCCCTCAGTAAATAACGCAAGGAAAAACATGTCCTATCCCCTGCTTTCCCTCGCCATCTGGGTTCCCATCATCGCCGGTTGCATCGTGCTGGCCGCCGGCGCGGATCGCCATGCGCCACTGGCGCGCGGCATTGCGCTGTGTGGCGCGATACTGGGATTTCTGGTGACGATTCCCCTCTACACCGAATTCGAAATCAGCAAAATCGGGATGCAGTTCGAGGAAATCCACCCCTGGATTTCCAATTTCAACATCGCCTATCATCTGGGCGTTGATGGTATTTCCGTGCTGTTTGTCATCCTGAACAGCTTTGTCACCGTGCTGGTGGTGCTGGCGGGTTGGCAGGTCATCAAGAACAAGGTGGCGCAGTACAACGCGGCGTTTCTCATCATGTCCGGGCTGATGAATGGCATTTTCTCGGCGCTGGACGGGATGCTGTTCTACGTGTTCTTTGAGGCGTCGCTGATTCCCCTGTACCTGATTATCGGCGTCTGGGGCGGGCCGAATCGTGTTTATGCCGCCATCAAGTTCTTTCTCTACACCCTGTTGGGATCGCTCTTGTTCCTGGTGGCACTGATCTACCTGTTCATCGCGTCCAATGGCTCGTTTTCCATTCTCGACTGGCATCAGTTGCGGCTGGCGCAGGGGGCGCAGATCTGGCTGTTCCTCGCCTTCCTGATTGCCTTTGCCGTCAAGGTGCCGATGTTCCCGGTGCATACCTGGCTGCCGGACGCGCACGTTGAAGCGCCGACCGGCGGTTCCGTGGTGCTGGCGGCGATTGCCCTGAAACTGGGCGCTTACGGGTTTCTGCGCTTTTCGCTGCCCATTGCGCCGGACGCCGCGCGTGAGCTTTCCTGGCTGATGATTGCCCTGTCGCTCACTGCGGTGGTTTATATCGGCTTTGTGGCGCTGGCGCAGAAGGACATGAAAAAGCTGGTCGCCTATTCCTCAATTTCGCACATGGGTTTCGTCACCCTGGGCTTTTTCATGTTCAGCGCCCTGAGCGTCGAAGGCGCGCTGGTGCAGATGATTTCGCACGGCTTTGTTTCCGCCGCCATGTTCCTTTGCATCGGCGTGCTCTACGACCGCATGCACTCCCGCCAGATCGCCGATTACGGCGGCGTGGTCAACGCCATGCCCAAATTCGCCGTGCTGTTCATGTTGTTTGCGATGGCGAACGCGGGGCTACCGGCGACTTCCGGCTTTGTCGGGGAATTCATGGTCATTCTTTCCGCCGTGAAATTCAATTTCTGGATCGGCCTTGCCGCCGCCAGCACCATGGTTATTGGCGCGGCCTACACGCTCTGGATGTACAAGCGGGTGATTTTTGGCGCCATCGCCAACGAGCGGGTACGCGAACTTGTCGACCTCAACCGCCGCGAATTCCTCATTCTTGTCCTGCTGGCGCTCTGTGTGCTTGGCATGGGCCTTTATCCGCAAGCGTTTACGAAGGTGATGCATGTTTCGGTCGACAACCTCCTTCAGCACGTTGCTCTCCCCAAGTATTGATTTTCCGGTAGCCGACATGTTTGCAAATTTCGCCATCCCCGATTTCTTCCCCGCCGCGCCGGAAATTTTCCTGCTCGTGATGACCTGTGCGATTCTGCTGCTCGATCTCGGCGTCAAATCGCCGCGCCGCACGCTGACCTTTGCCCTGACGCAGGCGTCGCTCGCGGGCTGCGCGCTGCTGACGCTTTTCCTGTTCGTCACGCGGGGACTTGCCAACATGGAGTTCCCTCATATCTACACCATCGCCAGTTACACCTTC
Organism: Zoogloeaceae bacterium; assembly: GCA_031273565.1. GTDB lineage: Bacteria > Pseudomonadota > Gammaproteobacteria > Burkholderiales > Rhodocyclaceae > Azovibrio. Next base: position 4,797 of record JAISRR010000082.1, read on the forward strand.
AGCAACATGTTCATCGACGACGGGCTGGCGGATTTCCTGAAAATGCTGGTGTATTTTACGGTGATGGCGACCCTGTTTTACTCGCGTCGCTACATCGAAGAACGGCAGGCGATTCCCAAGGGCGAATATTACGTGCTGGCGCTGTTTGCCACGCTGGGCATGATGGTGATGATTTCCGCCAATCACTTTCTCACCCTCTATCTCGGGCTGGAACTGCTCTCGCTCGCCCTCTACGCGATGGTCGCCCTGAACCGCAGTTCCGCTGTGGCGGCGGAAGCGGCGATGAAATATTTTGTGTTGGGCGCGCTGGCTTCCGGCATGTTGCTTTACGGTATGTCCATGCTCTATGGCGCGACGCACGGCGCGCTGGAACTCGGCGCGGTCGCGGAACAACTGCGTGTCTGGCGGGAAATGGGATCGGTCGACAAAACCGCGCTGGTGTTCGGCCTTGTCTTCATCGTGGCCGGGCTGGCCTTCAAGCTTGGCGTCGTGCCGTTCCACATGTGGCTGCCCGATGTGTATCATGGCGCGCCCACTTCGGTCACGCTGCTGATTGCCGCCGCGCCCAAGCTGGCGGCCTTCGCCATGATGGTGCGCCTTCTGGTCGGCGGGATGCTCGACCTTTCCGCCGACTGGCGCGCCATGCTGATGTTGATGGCCGTGCTTTCCATGGCGGTCGGCAACATCGTCGCCATCATGCAGACCAACATCAAACGCATGTTGGCCTATTCCGCCATTTCCCACATGGGCTTCATGCTTTTGGGGCTGGCGGCGGGCGTGAGCGCGGCGGACAAGCCGTTTGCCCTGATGGAAGCCTACAGCGCCTCCATGTTCTATGTGGTGACTTACGTGTTGACCACGCTGGCTGCCTTTGGCCTGATTATGCTGCTCGCCCGCGAAGGCTTTGAATCTGACCGCCTCGACGATTTCAAGGGGCTTAACAAGCGTAGCCCCTGGTTTGCCGGCATGATGATGATTCTCATGCTTTCCATGGCCGGGATCCCCTTCTTTGTCGGCTTCTTCGCCAAATTCGCCGTCCTGCGGGCAGTGGTGGATGCCGGGCATTACGGGCTGGCGATTGCCGCCGTGCTGTTTTCGCTCATCGGCGCGTTCTATTACCTGCGGGTCATCAAGATCATGTACTTCGACGAACCCGATCTGGAAAATGACGTGCCGATCACGGCCTCTTTCTTCACCAGGGCGCTGGTCTCCGCCAACAGCCTTGCCGTTGCCGCCGTGGGCTTGTTCCCGGATATCCTGCTGGGCATCTGTAACAGCAGCCTGTTGGACGTGCTGCCGCGAACATGAAATCCCCCGTCACGCTCGACGAAACGCAGCTTGCCAGTTCCGTTGTTTTTCAGGGGCGGCTTCTGCGGGTGTTGAGTGACCATGTGCGTCTGCCCGATGGCGCGGAAACCGTGCGCGAGCATGTCGTCCATCCTGGCGCGGCGTTGATTCTGGCGCAACTGCCGAGCGGCGCATTACTGTTTGAGCGCCAGTTTCGCTATCCGCTGAAGCAGACCTTTCTGGAACTTCCGGCGGGCAAACTCGATGCGAGCGAAACCCCGGAACAGGCCGCCATCCGCGAACTCGCCGAAGAAACCGGCTATGCGGCGAAAAGCTGGCGTCATCTGGGCGTCATCCATCCCTGCATCGGCTATTCCGACGAACGCATCGAAATCTTTTACGCGCAAAACCTCCGGCAAATCTCCGGTCAGCGTCTGGATGAAAACGAATTTCTGGAAGTTTTTCCCATGTCGGTCGCCGCCGCGCGGGAAGCGATCCTGCGCGGAGAAATCACCGACGCCAAAACGATAACGGCGCTTTTTCTGGCGCAACTGCACGGTATGTTGTGAAATTCTTCGCGACAGTAAAACTTTTTGCCGCGTTCATATTCAAGATGTATTTGACGCAATATAGCGACCCTCCTATGATGTAAATCCATTTTGCAACAACGGCGTCGTTAACGACGGGCAATCTCATCTTGAAACCCTCGGCACTTCTCCTGCGTATCAACAAAGCGCACTACCCGGTTTCAGTGCTGGGTTACGGGCGGCGTATCGGCATCTGGTTTCAGGGCTGCGATATCCGCTGCAAAGGCTGCGTTTCGCGGGATACCTGGGCGCATGACGGGGGTGCGCTCATGCGGGTGGCGGATCTGCTGGGCTGGTGTCGGCAAAAGGCGGCGGCGGGCGTGGATGGCGTGACTTTTTCCGGCGGTGAACCTTTCGACCAGCCGCAGGCGCTGGCGGCCCTGGTCGATGGCCTTGACCGTTGGCGCAAGCGTGCGGGGCTGACGCTCGATCTCCTGTGTTACAGCGGCTATCCCCTGAAAACCCTGAAGGCAAGGCATGCGGCCTTGCTGCAAAAGCTCGACGCCGTGATTCCCGAACCTTACGTGGCAAATCTGCCGCAAGGAAAACGCTGGCGTGGCTCGTCCAACCAGCCGCTGGCGCCGTTGTCGCCTCTGGGTCGGGCGCGCTATGGCGATCATGTTGATGTATCCAGCGACGCAAAAAGCATGCAGATTGCCGTGGAAGACGGGCGTATCTGGATGATCGGCATTCCCGCGCGGGGCGACATGGCGGCGTTGGAAAACCTGTGCGCCGCGCGGGGTTTGCGTCTTGAACAGGTTTCGTGGCGGCGATGATGAACAATTACGTGCGTATTTGCCCTGTCTGCGATACTGAAAACCCGTTGGAACGGGCGTATTGCAGCCACTGCGCCAGCCTGTTGGCGGATGTGGATTTTTCCCTGTCGCCCCTGTCGCGTGTGGCGACGGAGGGAGAGGGTGCAGAAACGGTCAAGGCAGCCGAGGGGGCAGAGGCGGTAGAGGGTGCAGAGGGTGCAGAGGTTGCAGAGGTTGCAGAGGGTGCAGAGGGTGCAGAGGGTGCAGAGGTTGCAGAGGCGGCCGAGATCACCGGGGTGGCAGAAGCGTCAGCGACAGGCGCAGCCGTGGAGGAAGCCGCCACGCCTGCGGAAATTCCTGTGCAGGCGGTGCGCGCAGAAGTCGTCGCAGAAGCCGCAGAGGTCGTTGCGCAGGAAGACATCGCAACCGCGTCGTGGCTCGGCATCGAAGCATCCGCGCCGCCAGCGGAGGCCTTGCGCTGCCCGGACCCGGACTGTGGTCAGTTCAATCCGCCGGGCACGTTGCGTTGCCTGTATTGCAATGCCTCCCTGTCCGCCGAGATCGCCGTTGCCGCCGCTGCCGAGCGCATCGCTGCACCCTTGCCGTCCGCGCCGTCTTCCGGTTTTGAACTGGCCCCGCCCGATCTGATGACGGACATCGCGCCGCCCGCTTTTGTGACGGCGGCGGATCTCGCGCGTCAGCATGCCCGGACATTGCCGCCCGCGCTGGCGACGCGCTTTCAGGTGAAAAGTGAGTTGGTCGCCGCCAGCAGCGACGCGGATTTACTGATTGTCGAGGAACTGGCGGGCGGCAAAACGCTGGTCGCCAAAATTTATCGGCATGGCATTCCGCCCGACAACCTTCTGCTGGAACGGCTCAAGCTGACAACGCCGCATGTGGTGCGTATCGTCGAGCACGGCAGTGAGGATGGCGTTGACTGGGAAGTCATGGAGTACTGCCGCGCCGGGAACCTGCGCAGCCTGATGCCGCAAGGTCGGCCGATGCAACCGGATTTGCTGTGGGCGCTGGTGAAAGAACTTGCGGCGGGGCTGAATGAAATTCACGCCTTCAACATCCTGCACCGGGATTTGAAGCCGGAAAATGTGCTGCTGCGTCGCCGTGACCCCCTGTCGCTGGCGCTTACCGATTTCGGTCTTGCCTCGCTTTCCGCAAGCGAGCGTCACTTCACCGATAACGCCTGCACCCTGAAATACGCCGCGCCGGAGGCGCTGACGGGCGTGCTTGACGTGAAGACGGACTGGTGGTCGCTGGGCATGATCCTGCTGGAAGCCGCTTCCGGTCACCACCCGTTCGAGGGATTGTCAGAGCAGGTCATTCATCATTATCTGGTGACCCGTTCCATCGAGATCAAAGGCGTGGCGGATGCGCGTTTCGCCCAGCTTTGTCGCGGCCTTCTGCTGAGGGAACCGGAGCATCGTTATGGCGCGGAGGAAGTCGCGCGCTGGCTGGCGGGGGATCCCGGCCTGCCGCCGCTGCTGGAATCCGGCGGGAAGATCGTGCATCCCTATCGGCTCGGCAAGCATCGCGCCAAAAACAGCGAAGAACTGGCGCGGGCGCTGGCGGAAAACTGGCAGGCCGGCATACGCGATCTGGAACGCGGCCTGATCCGGGATTGGCTGCAAACGGATTTGCGTGATTTTGAACTGATCCGCAGTCTGGACAACATCATGGAGGCGCGCGGCGAGAGCATCGAATGCCGACTCCTGCGCTTTTTGCGCGTCGCCGCGCCGGGGTTGCCCCCGGTCTGGCGCGGCGAACTTGCCGATCAAAACGCCCTGATGACGCATGCGCGACGGGCGATTGCGGATGGAACCCCGCCCGCCGACATGCTGGTGTGGCAGGACTGGCTGGAAAGCCTGTTCGCCTCCAAAGCGCTGATGCTTCTGGACGATGCGGAATTGGCGGAACTGGATCAACGCTGGCGACAATGTTTTGCCCTCGTTGAGCATGTCTGGGAAGTGGCGCGGGGAAAAAGGCGACAATTGCGTTCGAACCTTCCCAGAACACAAGGAAATGCCGACGGACGGGTGGTGAATTTCGATGCCGCCGTCTATGGATCGGAGAGCGATTTTCGCTTTCCCGCGCGGCGGCAATGGCATGCGCCCATCCTGTTGGCCCTGTCCATGCCGGATTTCCTCACGATGGTGCGCAAAGATGTCCTGCGCGCCGTCGGGCGTTACAGCGATGAAGCCCCCTGGTTTGCCGCAGTCGCGCAGCAGGGACAGAAAAGCTCGCGGACGCCGGATGAACGGATTGCCTGCCTGCTGGTGGCATGGCGTTTGCGGGATGTCGCCATGCAGGAGGCAGAGGCGAAACGCGCGCACCGGCAGGCCGAGGCCGCCAAACGGAAGCACGCCGTCGAAACGTGGCAACAAACGTTTGTGGGCCTGTTGTCGCGCTTTCTGGCAGCCGATGCCGAGACGTTCGATGGCGACGACATTCAGGAGAAATGGCGACTGTTGCTGGATGAACTGCAAACCCTGTCCGATCAATTGACCAAGGTCAGCTACCCGGGCGCCGATTTTGAGCATCTGCTGCAAGGCGTTTCTACTGTGCGCCGTCAGTCTTTCGCCCTGGAAGCGGCCTTTGATCTGGCGGACGCCCGCCGGGAACAGATTGCCATCATCATGCAGGCGCCGCGTCTGGGACTGTTGTGCGGCGGTCTGCTGCTGATTGCCTGGATGATCGGCGCGTGGGCGTGGCTTCCCACGCTGGGCGGCGTGGGTTTCATCGCCCTGCTGTACTGGCGTCGGCATCAGGCCGACAATGGCGTGATCGCGCAAATACGGCGTCTGCAACGCCAAAGCCGCGCGCTGATCGCCCAGATGAAAAAGGATGCGCCTGCGGCATGAGCGGACGGCACGGAAGATCAGGTTATGACCGCCTCTCGCCCCATAAGGGGCGAGAGGCGCATTGAAAGCCGCCTTCTCCGAGGGAGCGCCCGAAGGGGCGGAGGGCGTGAGGCGGCATGCATGCCGATGGAGCGGGGCAGAAGCCCCGCGCTCCCAGGGCGGCTCCGTTTTTTGGCGAACGCGCTGATGCAGCATTTCCCGTCAATAATGTCTTCTTGCGGTTAAGCATGACAACGAACGGGTTGCACAAGCGTATGGTCATTGCTGAACCACTCCCCCCGACGGCATCAAAGCCGCCGCCCCGAAGGGGCGGAGGGCGTGGGGTGGGGCGGCGTTGTCCGGTTCCTGCAGGGTGATCTGGTCATCATGGTTCGCCATATTGAATCCATTTACGGGTTATCTTCGCTACGCCGTCCTACCGTGACGCCCAGTTGTTTCAGTTTGCGGTAGAGATGGGTGCGTTCCAGACCGGAGCGTTCGGCAACATGGGTCATGTTGCCGTGTTCCATCCGCAGGAGATGCTCGAAGTAATGTTTCTCGAAGGCGTCGCGGGCGTCGCGCAGGGGTTGGGCGAAGAGGGTGGCCAGTCCTTCCGGGAGCAGCTTGTCTTCCGCCTGGTCATCGGCAGGCAGCAGGCGCTCGATATCTTCTTCGCTGATTTCTTCTTCCAGCGTGGTGAGCGCCAGATTGCGGATCAGGGTTTGCAGTTCGTTCCAGGACGAGCTTTCGTCGGTTTTTCTGCCTGACCAGCGGATGCGCAGCAGGTTCAGCGCGGCGCTGGAAAAGCGGCGCAACGGCGTTTCCTCGCGTTCGACCATCAGGGAGAGAAACAGGCTGGCGATTTCCGGCAGGTCGTCGCTGTGTTCGGTGAGGTCGGGGAGCGCAATCCAGACTTCCGACAGGCGGGCGAGCGTCTGGCTGTCCCAGGCGCGTTTGGCGAAGTATTCCGGGGGTTGCGACGAGGCGGCCACGAGCAGGATGTTATAGCGGGCGATGCGTTCCAGCGCGAAGGAAAGATTCATCTGCTGCAATTTACCCAGGGCGGCGAGGTCGTTGATGTAAATCAGGCCCCCCGACATTTTTTGCAGCGCCTCCTGATTCAGGCTGCCGGGGCAGTCGAGCAGATCCAGCCAGTGCGAATGCGGACGTTGCAGAGTGCGGGCGCAGAGTTCGGCGATGACGCCGGAACCGCCCTTGATGAGCAGGGTGCTGCTGCGGGCAGCGGCTTGTTCCAGACGTTTTTTCAGGTCGCGGAAGATATGGGCGTGCGCCAGCGTGTCGAGCGTGGCCGGGGGACGCAGGCCGATATGGTCGTGTTTCAGGGCTTTTTGCACCGCCGAGAGCAGTTTTTGCAGGGCGATGGGCTTTTCCAGAAAATCCACCGCGCCGATGCGCGTGGCTTCCACCGCCGTGTCGATGGTGCCGTGTCCGGACATCATGACGACGGGCATGGTGAGTTGGCCGTTCGCGCCCCATTCTTTCAGGAGTGAAATGCCGTCGGTATCCGGCATCCAGATGTCCAGCAGCACCATGTCCGGCCTTTTCTCGGCACGCTGTTTGCGGGCAGCGGCGGCGTTTTCCGCGAGGCGCACGCCGTGGCCTTCATCAACCAGTATTTCGGAGAGCAATTCGCGGATGCCGATTTCGTCATCCACGACCAGAATGTCAGCCATGGTTTTCTTCCTTTACGAGTGGCAGGCGGATGCTGATGCAAGCGCCGCCAGCGGGTTGGTTACTGATTTTTATGGAGCCTTGATGCTCATCCACGATTTTTTTGACAATGGGCAGGCCCAGACCCGTGCCGCGTGGTTTGGTGGTGATATAGGGTTCAAAAACATGCGGCAGGATATTCGCCGGGAAACCTTCGCCATTGTCGCTGATTTGCAGGAGGGCGAAAGCGCCTGCCGCTTCGGTGCTGATGGTTAATTCCGCCGGGGTGATGTTTTCCAGCGCGTCTTCGCCATTTCTCAGGAGATTGTGGATCACCTGCCGCAACTGGTTGATGTCGCCCATGACGGGCGCGAGGTCGGGGGCAAGCTGTGGCACGATCCGGGCATGGGAATGTTCGTACAGACCAAGCACTTCGCGGATGAGCGCGTTCAGATCAAGCGCGGCGAGTTGGGGCGCGGGATGTCGGGAATAGTCGCGGAAGTCGTCGACCATGCGTTTCATCGCCAGAACCTGATTGATGATGGTCTGGGTTGAGCGCGTCAGCAATTCTTTTTCCGTGCCTTCCAGATGACCGGCGAGTTTCAGTTGCAGACGTTCGGCGGAAAGCTGGATGGGGGTGAGCGGATTTTTGATTTCGTGCGCCAACCGCCGCGCCACTTCGCCCCAGGCGGCGCTGCGCTGGGCGGCGATCAGTTGCGTCACGTCGTCGAAGACCACGACATGCCCGCCGCCGCTCATCTGCGGCAGGTGCGCGCCACGCAGAAGCAGGATTTTCATCTGCTCGCCGGCCGCATTATCCATTTCCAGTTGTCCCTGCCATTCTCCTTCGTCGGCGCGGGCGAAATGCGCCTCGATGAAGTGCCCCAGCACCGGGAAAGTTGACCATTCGGCAGCGGGTTTGTCGATGAGCATTGAAACGCCTTCGCCCAGAATGGTGACGGCGCCTTCGTTGATGGTGCGCAGGGCGGCGTGACGGTCGAAAACCAGCACTCCGGCGGAAAGGTTGGCGAGGATGGATTCCAGATAGGCGCGCGCGGCTTCCAACTCGCTGCTGTGCCGGGTGGTTTCGCGGCGGGCGTCGTCGAGTTGTCGCATCATCTGGTTGAAGGATTGGATCAGCACGCCCAGTTCGTCGCCGCTGTGCACGGCCTGACGCTGTGAATAATCACCCTGCGCCACGGCCTGGGTGCCTTCCGCGAGAATGGACAGCGGCGCGGACAGCCGCCGCGCCAGCACGAAAGCCAGGGCGAAGGCGGCGAACAGCGCCACCAGCACGGTGAGCGTCAGGGTCAGCGCATAGATTTGGGTCAGTCCCTTGCGCGCCAGCTGTAGTTCCTGATAGTCGCGATAAACTTCCTGCACGGCCTCGGCGTTGACGCTCAGGTTTTCCGGCACGCTCTGCGCCAGTTGCAGCACGCGCGGCTGTTCGAAAAAACTTTTCGGCGTGATCGGCATCAACACCCGCAGCAGGAGCCGCCCCTCGCCCTGATCATCGATGATGGCGTAGGGGACGATGCTGGCGCGCGCCTGTTTCAGTTCGGCGGAAGAGGGCAGGGGCGGCAGGGGTTGCGTCAGATCGCGCTGGGCGCTGACGATCAGTTGTCCATTGGGCGCGAACAGGGCGGCGGAATCCACGGCGGCCTGTTCGCGCAGCCGGGAAAGCGGCGCGCGCAGGTTGCCATCTTTTACCCGTGCGGATTGTTCGGCCAGATCGCGCGCGATGCCCTGCGCCTTTTGCAGCAATTCGCTCTGCAGATAATCGAGGGACGAGCGTCCCAGGTTGAGGCCGGCTTCCAGCGCCTTTTCCACCCGCACATTGAACCAGCTTTCGATCGAGCGGGTGACGAATTGCACCGAGACGCCATACACCAGAATGCCGGGAATGATGGCCACCAGCCCGAACATCAGCATCAGGCGCAGTTTCAGGCGCGCGCCGAAGATCTTGTTGCGGATGTCGCGCCAGAGCCTGCCGACCTGCCAGCCGACCAATCCGAGCAACGCCAGCGCCAGCAGCAGGTTGGACCCCAGAATCAGCGGATATTGCCCGGCCATGGTATCCGCCGAAGTAGACGCCAGCATGAGAAACCACAACACGCCCCCCAGCAGAGCGCCCAAGCCGCCGAATATCGCCAGCAAGCGCCTCATGGCGCCTCCTGTCTGGCCGGTGCGGGCGCTTCGTGTTCAGCGGGCGCGGGCGGGGGCGTTGCTACAGGGGGTGGCACGACGAATTTCCAGTGCAGCCACTCGGAATCCAGATTCCAGTTCCGGTCGGTAAAGGCGGAAACCTGAAAGGGCTTGGGCAATTGCGAAATGTCCAGACGCAGGCGCAGATTGGCCTGATAACGTTCTCCGGGGGGCAGGTTGGTCTCGAGCACAGGCCAGTGGCGGATGTGTGAGAGCACCTGCAAGGCGTTTTCCAGACTGCTGAAAGATTGGTGCAGCGAGCCGGCCGACAGCCGGTATTGGCGGGTCAGCGCGTGGTAACTCAAGCGCCAGCTCTGACTCTTTCTGACCAGCACTTCATTCGTCCAGTACCAGCGTGGGCGCTCCAGCTCGAATTCCAGAACGAAAGTGAGGGGGACGCCGCGCGCCACCGTTTCTTCCAGACGGGCATTGAAGTCGATGCGAAAATCGGTGGATAGCGCGTAACCGCCTTCTTCAGCGGCTGACAACTGGGGATTGCGAATGTCGATGCCGTCCGCACCTGCGCTCAAGGCATAAAAACAGAAGGCCAGCGTCGGCAGCATGTGAAGGATGCACCGGATGAAACACGGGAAGCGCGAGGTATCAGGCTGTTTTTTCGAGGAGCGCATAATAAAAACCATCGTGTTCTGCGGTGGGCAGCCATTGTTCTTCGATGCCGAGACGGGCGTCGCGCTGCCGGGACAGAAAGTTTTTGATCTGTTCGCCATTTTCTTCCGGGAATACCGAGCAGGTGGCATAGAGCAGTTGGCCTCCGGGAACGAGCGAGCGCCACAGATTCGCCAGCATACGCCCCTGTGTGCGCGCAAAGCGGGAAATATCCCCGGCGCGACGCAACCATTTGACGTCCGGTCGCCGCCGGGCGATGCCGCTGGCCGAACAGGGCACATCCGCGAGGATGGCGTCGAACCTACCCCGAACGGTCAGGGCGTCGCCCGTCAGCACGCGCCCTGTCAGGGCGAGGCGGCGCAGATTCTGCTTAATCTGGTGACAACGCGCCGGGTCGATGTCCTGCGCCGTCAGGTCGATGTCATACGCTTCCAGCAAATGCGCCGCCTTGCCGCCCGGCGCGGCGCAGGCGTCCAGCACGCTGCTGCCCGGCGCGAGCGCCAGCAAATCCCCCGCCCGCTGCGCGCCTAAATCCTGCACGGAAACTTCGCCCTCGACAAAACCGGGCAGGCGGTTCACCGGCAGGGGATGGTCGAGCAGGAGGCCATAATCCTCCCTGACGGTCGCGCCGATATTTTCCGCCGCGAGCCGGGACAGATAGCCGGAGACATCCGTTTTGCGGCGATTGATCCGCAAGCTCATGGGCGGCGGCTCGTTCCCCGTCGCCACGATGTCTTGCCAATCGTCGGGATAGGCCGCCCGCAATTTTTCCACCCACCACTCCGGGTGCCGGTATCGGGCGGTCGTCGGCACGGCGTCGACCAGTTCATCCTGATGGCGCAGATAATTGCGCAGCACGCCATTCACCAGCCCCTTGTAACGTCCGCCCTCCAGTTCCCCCGCCGCCTGCACCGCCTGATCGACCACGGTATGCGCGTCCGTCCAGGTATCCAGTCGATGCAGGGCGCAAAACAGCAGCGCGTGAATTTCCGGGTAAGGGCGGTTTTTCAGCAGGGGCGCAAGCAGCGCCTCGCTTTCCGCGTGACGACGCAACACGCCATAAACCATATCCTGCGCCGCCGGTCGCGCCGCAGCGGGCACTGCGTCCAGCGCCCCATCCGCCAGACTCTTGCCCCCCATCACCGTCGCCACGATGGGCGCGGCATGCAGGAACGCGAAAGCGAGTGAATTGGAAGCAAGAGCAGATGGCATGGAAACAGGGTCGGGCGAAAACTGCGTAAGTCTAACACCAGCGGGTAGATTTTCCCTCGCCTGCCGCTGGTGAAGTGTTGTTGTCAGCGGGTTACGCCCGGCGAGTGGGCGCAGGGCGGGTCAGCGTGGCGCGCCCCGCTTTTTCTGGGTACGGATCTGAGAGTGCGTTCGCGCCTTCGCGTGGGAATCCGGCAAGAAATTAGCGACAGGCATTCATGCCTGTCGCTAATTTCTTGTTCGAGAACCGCGGCTACATCTATGCGATGTCCGGACTACGCGCTTTACCCCGCCCTGCCCCGACGCAGATACCAACACGCATTCACCAGAATAGACCCGGATATCAGGGCCGCGCCAACCAATTTTTGCGGGGTCAATGGCTCATTGAGCAGAAAATAACCGATGAAGAGGCTGAAAACGGGCGTCAGCAGAAAAAACAGGCTGGCCGATTTTGAGGTAAAAAATTTGAGCACCTTCAGCCATACATAAGTCCCCAATACCGAACCCGCCAGCACAAGATAGCAAAAAGCGCCCATGCCTTGAGCGGAAAACGTCATGGAAAATTGACCGTGAAAATAGAGCGCGACCGGCAACAGAACGACACTTGAGACGATCATTTGCGTCGCGCAGATCGGGCCGATTGTCCTCAGGTTCACACAGGGTTTGATGAGCGCATTGCCCGCCGCCAGCGCAAGCACCGCGATAAAAGTCATCAACACGGGCAGCGCCGCAAGGTTCGTATCGTTGAGGGGGGCGGCATCCCGGCCAAGCGCCACGATCACCACGCCGATGCCGCCAACCAGCGCCGCCCCGACATCCACCACGGCAATCCGCTCCCGCAGCAGCAGCGCCCCCATCGGCACCGCGATCAAGGGCAGGGCGGCCACGACAATGGCAACCGCGCCTGCGGAAAGCAAAGTCAAGGCCCAATAGGTCGCGCCCAGATAGACCGCTTGTGACAGGATGCCGGAAACCAGCACGGTGATCCAGCGTCCGGGCGTGGCGGTTTTCCAGAACCGGATCGTTTCCGCCCGCGTCAGAAGAAAAAAGATCAGCCCGGCCATGGCAAGCCGGGTCTGGGCAAGCCAGAGCGGTTGCATATCGTCCAGACCGATTTTGGTGGCAATGAATGCCCCGCTCCAGATACCCGCAAAGAGGACTCCGCCCAACGAGGCGAACAGAAACGGCTTCGCGTTGACAGCCCCAAAGCTCATATTCCACTCCTCAAGCATGGGTCGGATACAAATGACGCCACCACTATATCCATAAATTTATATTGTTAAAATCAATAATTTATTCTACGATTAATAATTAACTCTAATTAATATATGTCATGTTCGAACCTGAGGTATTACGCGCTTTCATTGCGGTGGTGGAAAACGGGAGTTTCACCCGCGCCAGTGAACGCCTGCACCTGACGCAATCGGCCATCAGTCAGCAAATCCGCCGTCTCGAAGCTTCGGTAGGTCGCCCGCTGTTCAAGCGAACGACCCGCCGCGTCGAGGTGAATGCCGACGGCGAGATAATGCTGTTTCATGCTCGCCGCATTCTGGATTGCATGAATTTCGCGCAGCAACAACTGACCTCGCCATCGGTGAGGCCTTGCACCTTGCGGCTGGGCGTTACGGAAGACATGGCGACGATGTGGCTGCACTCCCTTTTGTCCGAATTCGCGTTCACCTGGCCGATGGTGCATCTGGATCTGTCCGTGGGCATTACCAAAGAATTGCGGGCGCGGCTGGATCAGGGCGAAATCGATCTGGTCATGGGCAAGCGCGGGGTGGGAGAAGATCGTGGCGAGGCGATCGGGACAGACAGACTGGTATGGATTGGCAGCCCGAAAATTCTTCATCTGGCCGAAAAACACGGCATCCCGCTCGCGGTTTTTCCGTCTGCCTGTATTTACCGCGCCTGCATCATCAATGCCTTGCAAGATAGCCGCTGGCAGTGGCGCGTCGCGTGCACAAGCCCAAGCCTGGCGGGTATCCGGGCGGCGGTGGCGGCGGAAACATGCCTCACCGCGCTTCCCGGAATATTTGCCGGGAAATTCTCTTTGCCAATTCTGGAGGATGTGGGCCTGCCCCGGTTACCGGACATCGAATTCGCCCTGTTTGCCCCTGACGGAGACCGATCTCCCGCAGAACAGGAACTCAAACGCCTGATACGTCTGGATATGAAACGCCATCTGCGCCACAGACAGAATGCGCAGACGACGTGCGGACGACGGGAAATTGCTGAGCAGGCTGGATTTCCGTACTAAACGGATCGCGATGCGATTGCAGTACGGCGCAAAGGCAGGGCGGCATCTACGATATCGCCGTTGTTGACCTGCGGCGCAAAGGTAGATACTGTTATCCCCGTCAAGCGCCATGGAGGGTGGGGTCAAATGGTGTGCGGGATTTGAGGACACCGAAGGCGACATGGATGAGTTTTCTC
>JAISRR010000096.1 GCA_031273565.1 Zoogloeaceae bacterium
AGAGCGTGAGTGCGGGAGAGGGGGAGAGTGTGGCTACATGTTGTCATTTCATGGCTCCTTTTAGTGAATGTGAACAAATGCGTAATGGCAAAATAATATTCATTAGAATATTATATATAAATGCAATTTTCGAAATTAATATTGTAGAAAATAACATTGTGACAAATATCGTTATATATCAAGCATGATGATCGGGGTCGAGGGTAACGCCAGCGGTGCGCTCAAGCCGGGTTTTATGACATAGGTGTTCATGTTGCCGCATCGGGTTTGGATGCCTGATGTCTGACATCTGACCCCCGAAATGTTATATTTCAGCGATGTCTTTCCCACCCGTCGCCTTTGACTACAAAGCTTTTCTGCCCACCCTGCCAGAGTTGCCGGGGGTGTACCGGATGCTGGCGGAAGAGGGCGCGGTGCTTTATGTCGGCAAGGCCAAAAACCTGAAAAAACGGGTCTCCTCCTATTTCCAGAAGACCCTCTCCAGTCCGCGCATCGCCATGATGGTGAGCCAGATCGCCTGCATCGAAACCACCGTTACCCGTTCCGAAGCCGAGGCGTTGCTGCTGGAAAACAACCTCATCAAGCGCCTCTCGCCGCGCTACAACATTCTGTTTCGGGACGACAAGTCCTATCCCTACATCGTCATGAGCAAGGGGGATTTTCCCCGTCTTGGCTTTTTTCGCGGCAATCCCGACCGCAGGGCGGATTATTTCGGGCCGTATCCTTCCTCGTCCGCCGTGCGGGAAAGCCTCTATCTTCTGCAAAAAATGTTTCGTCTGCGCACCTGCGAGGATTCCGTCTTTGCGCACCGTTCCCGCCCCTGCCTGCTGTATCAGATCCGGCGTTGCAGCGGGCCGTGCGTGGAAGGTCTGGTCAGCCGCGAAGATTACGCGCGCGATGTCAAACACGCGGCGTGGTTCCTGTCGGGACGGCATAGCGAGATCATCGAACAGTTGCAGCAGGCGATGGAAACGGCGGCGGCGCGGCTGGCCTTTGAATGGGCTGCGCGCTATCGGGATCAGTTGCAGTCTCTGCGGCAGGTGCAGGAACGCCAGTGCATCGACAGCCAGCGCGGCGAGGATGTCGATGTAATCGTGGCGATGCGCGAGGCCGGGCAGTTGTGCGTCAATCTGGCGATGGTGCGAGGCGGGCGACATCTGGGCGACCGACCGCTTTTCCCCGCGCACGGCGGCGATTTTTCTCCGGCGGAGGCGCTGGCGGCGTTCATCGCCCAGCACTACACCCAACATCCCGCGCCCGCCCGCTTGCTGGTTTCTCCCGCGCCGGAAGACCTGGAGGAAACCTCCGCCGTGTTGGAAACCGCAGCGGGGCGCGTTGTGCCAATCAATGAGGCATACACGCTCATGCACAAGGCATGGGTGGACATGGCCCGGCAAAACGCAGCCCTGGCAATTGCCGCCCGCAACCAGAGCAAGGCGCAGCAGCTCGAACGTCTGGAAGCCTTGCAGCAGGCGCTGGGTCTTGCCGAACCGCCGACGCGAATCGAATGTTTCGACATCAGCCACACGCGGGGTGAATTGCCGGTGGCGTCCTGTGTGGTCTATCAGGATGACGGCATGAAAAAATCCGATTACCGGCGCTTCAACATTCGTGACATTGAACCCGGCGATGATTACGCCGCCATTCATCAGGCCGTCAGCCGCCGCTACGCGAAACTGGCGGAAGGGGAGGGCAGGACGCCCGATCTGGTGCTCATCGACGGCGGCAAGGGACAGGTGGCGATGGCGGCTGCCGCGCTGGCGGAACTGGGGCTTTCGCATCTGCCGGTGGTCGGCGTCTCCAAGGGCGAGGGGCGCAAGGTCGGGCTGGAATCTCTGGTGTTCGCGGACGGGCGGGAAGCATTACAATTGGGCACTGTCGAAACGCCTTTGCCGCCCGCCTTGCGTCTGGTGGTGGAAATCCGTGACGAAGCGCACCGTTTTGCCATCACCGGTCACCGGGCGCGACGCGGCAAGGCGCGCAACAGTTCGCGTCTGGATGACATTCCCGGCGTCGGCCCGGCGCGACGCAAGGCGTTGCTGGCGCGTTTCGGCGGTTTGCCGGGTGTGGCGATGGCAACCGAAGAACAACTCGCGCAAACGCCGGGGGTCAGTCCGACGCTGGCGGAAACCATTTATAGAGCATTGCACTGATATTTTCATGCCATTCAATCTGCCCATGTTCCTCACCTGGCTGCGTATTGTCGCCATCCCGCTGCTGGTCGTGCTTTATTACCTGCCGCCCGGCTGGTTGAGTCCGGTAGATCGTGACCTGTTCGCCGCCCTGCTGTTCATCGCCGCCAGCATCACCGACTGGGCGGACGGCTATCTGGCGCGCAAGCTGAACCAGACTTCCGCCTTCGGCGCTTTTCTCGACCCGGTGGCCGACAAGCTCATCGTCGCTGCGGCGCTGATTATTCTGGTGCAACTCGACCGCGCCAACGCCATCGCGGCGACCATCATCATCGGTCGGGAAATCACCATCTCCGCCTTGCGCGAATGGATGGCGAAAATCGGCGCGGCGAAAAATGTAGCCGTTTCCATGCTCGGTAAAATCAAGACCACGGCGCAGATGCTGGCGCTGATTCTGCTGCTTTACCATAAACCGCTGCCCGTTCTGGGTTGGAATACTGCCCTGATTGGCACCGTGCTGATCTGGATTGCGGCTTTGCTCACGCTCTGGTCGATGGGCTATTACCTGCACAAGGCGTGGCCAGAAATCGCCAGGCGAAGCGTCTGAATGTCACGCGGGTGTTGCGCTCCGGCAAAAAATAAATTTTGTTTTCCACAAATGCAATATTAGACTTGCCTGAAAACAGGGAGTGGCGCAGAATCTTCCATGTTATATAAATAGAACGACGGGAAGCAGAAAAAACAAAGGAAGCTCGCCATGAAAACCCTGGGTGCACAACAGAACGCATTTTTACCCTTCATCCGTGACGATGGGGCGCGGTGTCGGGTGTTGTTCGTCTGCATGGGCAACATCTGCCGTTCGCCCACGGCGGCGGGGGTGTTTCAGAAACTGCTGCATAAGCGCAAGCTGGGCAATCGTTTTGAAGTGGATTCGGCGGGCACGCATGGCTACCACCTTGGCGAAGCGCCGGATTCCCGCACGCAACGCGCGGCGGCGGCGCGTGGTTACGACCTTTCCGGCATGCGCGCCCGCAAGGTGACTGGAGAGGATTTGCAACGCGCCGATCTGGTGCTGGTGATGGATAAAGTGGATCTCGACAATCTACGGAACATGAGCGATCCCGAACTGCGCCAGAAAATCCGCCTGCTCATGCCCTTTGCAAAAAACTTCGACGACGACGAAGTGCCCGACCCTTACTATGGTCTGGGCTACGGTTTCGACGTGGTGATCGACATGGTGGAAGACGCCGCCGAAGGGTTGCTGGAATCCCTGCTTGCGCCGCAGAAACTGCAACTGTGAGCGGGTGCGGAACATAAAGCGCCCGGCGACCTGTCAACGCAGGTCGCCGGG
>JAISRR010000095.1 GCA_031273565.1 Zoogloeaceae bacterium
ACCACGCGACAGTTTGAAGAAGTCCGATAAAGCCTGTAAACCCGGATAACAACAAAGGTGCAGGCTTTTTTTATGTCTATTCCCGCTCCGGCATGAAGCATGTTGCTTCTGCAACACTCATTGCTGCACTCACAACAACACCCCCCGCTGCTTCCCTCCGCCCGCTATTTGTTGTCTTGCCGGAATTCCTTTTTCTTTCATGTGCTTAGCGCCATTTTCAGCCGCTTGCCCCGGTCGGGCATGGGTTCTGCTGCACTGCAAAATCGTCCGGGTGCGGTTTTGCGCCCTGTGCAATGACAAGAAAGGCTCCCCAAATGTCCATGAATGTAAGCGCCTCCGACACGCCTGAAGTGATGGTGGAAATGAACACCACGCCCTTGATCGACGTGATGCTGGTTTTGCTCATCATGCTGATTATCACCATTCCCATTCAGTTGCACTCGGTCAATCTCGACATGCCGGTGGGCAATCCGCCGCCGCCCCTTGTCCCGCCTGAAATCGTGCAGGTGCGCATCGAGGCGGATGGCAATGTTTACTGGAACGGCACGCTCGTAAACGACCACGCCAGTCTGGAACGGCAGCTTGCCGACCTCTCCCGTCAGGCGGTGCCGCCTGAATTGCATATCCGTCCCGACCGGGCGGTTTCCTATCGCCATGTCGCGGGGGTCATGGCCGCCGTGCAACGCAACGGCCTGACCAAGGTTGGGCTGGTTGGCTCCGAGCAGTTTTTATGAACCTGGGGATTTTGGAAAAATTTTCCACGCGGCCTCGCCATCGTCCCGTCATCTGGTCGCTGGCGCTGGTTCTGGCGGTCGGCGGCGTTTATTACGCGCTTGACGGCAAGGGTAACGCACATGACCCGGCAACAGCGGGCAATCAGCAGGGGGGCCGCCCGTCCGGGGGGGCGGGCGGCCCCGACGGGGGGCGGAACAATCCCGGCAGCGGGCTTCGCGGAAACATGGCGAACCGGCCGCAAGCCATCAAAGCGACCGCCGTGCGCCAGGGCGATCTGGATGTGGTGTTGACCGCGCTGGGCACCGTCACCGCTTCCAATACCGCCATCGTTCGCCCGCGTGTAGAGGGGCAACTGGTGCGCATTCATTTCCGCGAAGGGCAGCAGGTCAAGACCGGCGACCTGCTGGCGGAAATCGACCCGCGTCCCTTTCGCATTCAACTGGAACAGGCGCAGGGACAACTCACCCGTGATTCGGCGCTGCTCGCGGCCGCCAGGGTTGACCTTGAACGCTATCGCAATCTGCTCGCGCAAGACTCCATCGCCCGTCAGCAGGTGGATACGCAGGAGGCGCTGGTGCGCCAGTATCAGGGCGTTGTCGAAACCGATCAGGCGCAGGTGGATAACGCCCGCCTGCAACTGGAATTCAGCCGCGTCACCGCGCCCGCGAGCGGCAAACTCGGCTTGCGCCAGGTTGATGTCGGCAACAACATCCGCGCTTCCGACGCGAACGGCATTGTCGTTATCACCGAAACGCAGCCCATCCATATCCTCTTTTCCATTCCCGCCGAGAGTCTGGGCGGCGTGATTCGCCGTTTTGACCGGGGTGAAACCCTGAGCGTGGAGGCTTGGGACCGGGACGGACAAACCCGTTTGGCGACCGGCAGGCTGGTCAGTCTGGATAACCAGATTGACGCCAGCACCGGCGCGCTGAAGCTGAAGGCGGAATTCGCCAACAAGGACAACAGCCTGTTGCCCAACCAGTTCGTCAATATCCGCCTGAACAGCGAATCGCGCGTGGGCAGCCTGTTGCTGTCGACCGCCGCCATCCAGCGCAATGCCGAAGGCAGCTATGTGTACCATATTGACCAAAAAGATGCCAGCGTCAAGACACGCCCCGTCCGTCTGGGCGTCACCAGCGGCGAATACGCGGCTATCGAGGCGGGTTTGCGGGCGGGCGACCTGGTGGTGCTGGATGGCGCGGATCGCCTGCGCGATGGCGGCAAGGTCGACATCATCAGCATCGACGGCGCGGCTGCCACGGATTCCCGCCTGCGGAACAGCGAAGGCGACAAAGGCTACGGGATAAAAAGCGGCGCGGAAAAGGGTGGCGCGGAAGGTGGCGAGCAAAAGATACGCCCGCGCCAGAGCTGAAGGCCGCGCATGAATCCCTCCCACATTTATATCCAGCGTCCCGTCGCCACCTCGCTTCTGATGGTGGCGATTTTGCTCGCCGGGCTGCTCGGCTACCGGCTCCTGCCGATTTCCGCCCTGCCGGAAGTCGATTACCCGACCTTGCAGGTTTCCACCCTGTATCCGGGCGCGAGTCCCGATGTGGTCGCCTCTTCCATCACCGCGCCGCTGGAGCGGCAGTTCGGGCAGATTGCCGGACTGAACCAGATGTCCTCTTCCAGTTCGGAAGGGGCTTCGGTCATCACCCTGCAATTTTCTCTGGACATGGCGCTCGACGTGGCGCAGCAGGAAGTGCAGGCCGCCATCAACGCGGCGAACGCCTTTCTGCCCAATGACCTGCCCATGCCGCCAATTTATAACAAGGTCAATCCGGCGGACGCGCCCATCATCACGCTGGCGCTTTCTTCCACCGCGCTGCCTTTACCCAGAGTCGAGGATCTGGCGAATACCCGACTGGCGCAAAAGCTCTCGCGGGTTTCCGGCGTCGGCATGGTCAGTGTCGGCGGCGGGCAGCGACCCGCCATTCGCATTCAGGTCAATCCGCGCGCGCTGGCGTCCCAGGGCCTGAATCTGGAAGATATACGCACGGCAATCGGCAATGCCAACGTTAATCTCGCCAAAGGCAGTTTTGATGGCCCGCTGCGCGCTTCCACGCTGGATTCCAACAGCCAGCTGAAATCCGCCGACGAGTACCGCAACCTCATCATCGCCTGGAAAAACGGCGCGCCCATCCGCCTCTCCGACATCGCCGATCTGGTCGACGGCGCGGAAAACCGGCGGCTTTCCGCCTGGGCTGACCGCACGCCCGCCATCATTCTGAATATCCAGCGCCAGCCCGGCGCGAACGTCATCGAAACCACCGACCGCATCAAGGCGCTGCTGCCGCAGTTGCAGGCTTCGTTGCCGGAAAGCGTGGAACTCCGCTTGCTCACCGACCGCACCGTCACCATCCGCGCCTCGGTGCATGACGTGCACGGCGAACTGCTCGCCGCTGTCCTGCTTGTGGTGCTGGTGATTTTCGTCTTTCTGCGTAACATCCCCGCCACCCTCATTCCCAGCGTGGCGGTGCCGCTTTCCCTGATCGGTTCCTTCGGCGTCATGTATCTGGCCGGATTTTCGATCAACAACCTCACCCTGATGGCGCTCACCATTGCCTCCGGCTTCGTCGTTGATGACGCCATCGTGATGATTGAGAACATCGCCCGCTACGTGGAAGAAGGCGACACGCCCCTGCGCGCGGCCTTCAAGGGGTCGGCGCAAATCGGTTTCACCATCATCTCGCTCACCTTTTCGCTCATCGCCGTACTGATTCCGCTCCTCTTCATGGGCGATGTGGTGGGGCGGCTGTTCCGGGAATTCGCCATCACCCTGGCGGTCGCCATTCTGGTCTCCGCCTTCGTTTCCCTGACGCTCACGCCGATGATGTGCGCCTACCTGTTAAAACCCGCGTCCGAGGCATCGCATGGTCGTTTCTTCCGCGTGACCGGCGCACTGGTCGACGCCGCCATCGCCCGATACGCGGTCGCCCTGAAATGGGCGCTCAGTCGCCAGCCGCTCATTTTGGGCGTGGCGGTCGGCACGCTCGCCCTGACGGTATTGCTCTATATTGTCGTACCCAAGGGCTTTTTCCCGGCGCAGGATACCGGGCTGATTCAGGCCGTCACCGAAGCGGCGCAGGACGCCTCGTTCGCCGCCCTCTCCGCCCGTCAGCAGGACGTGGTTGACCGCATTCTGCAAGACCCCGCCGTCGACAGCGTTTCGTCCGTCATCGGCGCGGATGGCGTGAATCCCGCGCCCAACAATGGGCGTCTGCTCATCAACCTGAAGCCGAAGGAGGAACGCGAACTTGACGCGGCGGGCGTCATCCGCCGCCTGCGGGAACGCCTTGACGAAGTTCAGGGCATGACCGTCTACATGCAGCCGGTGCAGGATTTGACGATTGAAAGCCGCCTCGCCCGCACGCAATACCAGTTCAGTCTGGAAGGCGGCAACGCGGAGGAACTGGGTTTCTGGCAACGCCGTCTGGTCGCGGCGCTCTCGGCGCGCCCCGAATTGCGCGATGTCGCCAGCGACTGGCAGGACGAAGGGCGTCAGGCGTATGTGGAGATTGACCGCGACCGCGCCGGTCGCCTCGGCATCACCGTCGCCGCCATTGACAACGCCCTCTACGACGCCTTCGGGCAACGCCAGATTTCCACCATTTTCACCCAGTCCAACCTCTATCGCGTGGTGCTGGAAGTGAAGCCGGAATTCCAGTCGGGGCCGGAGGCGCTCGACCATCTTTATCTGATTGGCGCGGATGGCGCGCAGGTGCCGCTTTCTTCCCTCGCCCGCGTCCGCGAAAAACCCGCGCTGCTGGCCATCAATCACATCGGCCAGTTCCCGGCGGCGACCCTCTCCTTCAATCTCGCCCCCGGCGTCGCGCTGGGCGAGGCGGTCAAGGTCATCCACCAGACCCAGGCGGAACTCGAACTCCCCGCCAGTCTCAGCCTCACCTTTCAGGGCGCGGCGCAGGCGTTTCAGGCTTCGCTTTCCAGCACCCTCTGGCTGATTATCGCCGCCATCGTCACCATGTACATCGTGCTGGGCGTGCTCTATGAGAGTTACATCCACCCGGTCACCATCCTCTCCACCCTGCCTTCCGCCGGTGTCGGCGCGCTCATCGCGTTGCTCATCTCCGGCAACGACCTCGGCATCATCGGCATCATCGGCATCATTCTCCTGATTGGCATCGTCAAGAAAAACGCCATCATGATGATTGACTTCGCGCTGGAAGCCGAACGCGAACAGGGCAAGTCGCCGGAAGAAGCCATTTATTCCGCCTGCCTGCTGCGCTTCCGCCCCATCCTGATGACCACGCTGGCGGCGCTGCTGGGCGCGCTGCCCCTGATGCTGGGCACGGGTGTCGGCTCCGAACTGCGGCAACCGCTGGGCATCACCATGGTCGGCGGGCTGATTGTGTCGCAGGTGTTGACCCTGTTTACCACGCCGGTCATTTATTTGTTCTTCGACCGGCTGGCGCGGTCTTGGCAGACAGCGGAATCCTGGCGATTCTGGCGGACGACAATGTTTTGGAAAACAGGAAGGTTCTGGCAGGCGGCGAGAAGGGAAAAGAAAGCTGAATGAATATCACCGAAAAATTCATTCATCGCCCGGTCGCCACCACCCTGCTCACGCTGGGTGTCGCGCTCCTGGGCATCGCGGCGTGGACTCAACTGCCGGTTTCCCTGCTGCCGCAGGTGGAATTTCCCGTCGTCTCCGTGCGCGCTTCCCTGCCGGGCGCAAGTCCTGAAACCATGGCGAGTTCCGTCACCACGCCGCTGGAACGGACACTGGGCGTTATCCCCGGCGTAAACGAAATCACCTCCAGAAGCATGCTGGGTTCCTCCGACATCGTTCTGCAATTCGACCTCAAGCGCACAACGGACAGCGCCGCCAAGGATGTGGAAGCCGCCGTCAGCGCCGCCCGCGCCCAGTTGCCCAGCGGCATGACCGGCAATCCGAGCGTGCGTAAAATGAGTCCCGACGACGCCCCGGTGATTTCACTCTCATTGACCTCGGACGTGCTGTCCAAGGCGGAAGTCTACGACGCCGCCGTGACGCTGCTCTCGCAAAAACTCGCCCAGATCAGGGGGGTGGGACAGGTCAGCGTGAGCGGCAGTTCGCTCCCCGCCGTGCGGGTGGAATTAAACCCGCAGGCGCTGGCGCGTTACGGCATCGGCGCGGAAACCGTCAGGAACGCCATCGCCAACGCCAACGTCAATCGCCCCAAGGGTATTCTCGAACAGGGCGAGCATTACTGGCAGATTACCGCCAACGACCAGGCCATTCGCGCCGCCGATTACCGCCCTCTCATTCTGGCGTGGAAAGACGGCGCGCCGGTTCGCCTCAGCGATGTCGCCGAGGTCATCGACGGCGATCAGGACATCCGCAACGCCGGACTCACCAACGGCAAACCTTCCGTGCAACTGCGCGTCCAGCGCGCGCCCAATTCCAATATCATCGAAATCGCCGACGCGGTATACGCCTTGATGCCGCAACTGCAAGCCGCCCTGCCAGACGACATCAAGGTCGAAGTATCACAAGACCGTAGCACCAGCATCCGCGCCGCCCTGCATGATGTGAGCTTCAGCCTCGTCGTCGCCGTCTGTCTGGTCATCATGGTGGTGATGCTGTTTTTGCGCGACCGGCGGGCGGCGCTGATTCCCGCCGTCGCCGTGCCGGTGTCCATCATTGGTTCGCTGGCGGTCATGTATCTGTTCGGCTTCTCCTTGAACAATCTTTCCCTGATGGCGCTCACCGTGGCGACCGGCTTTGTGGTCGATGACGCGGTGGTGATGCTGGAAAATATCACCCGCCAGATTGAGCATGGCGTGCCGCCGCTGACGGCCGCCCTGCAAGGCGCGCGCGAGGTGGGGTTTACGGTGTTCTCCATGAGTCTGTCGCTCATTGCCGTGTTCATTCCCGTCATGTTCATGGACGGCCTCGTCGGGCGGATACTGCGGGAATTCGCCATCACCCTGTCGGCCGCCATCCTGATTTCACTGCTGGTCTCCCTCGCCACCACGCCGATGATGTGCGCCAGACTGCTGCGCCCGCAATCTCACCAGCCGAAGCAGGGGCGAATCTCCAGACTGACTGAAACCGGCATCCGCACACTGCAACAGGGCTACAAAAACAGTCTGGGCTGGGTGCTCGACCACGCGCCGCTGACCATGCTGATTCTGGCGTTGACCATATTGCTCAACATCACCCTGTACGGGTTTATTCCCAAAGGATTTTTCCCGGAACAGGATCTGGGGCGCATTCGTGGTAACTTTTTCGCCGACCAGAGCATTTCCTTTCAGGCCATGCGGGAAAAACTCGCCGACTTCGTGTACATCGTCCAGCAAGACCCGGATGTGAGTATTGTCACCGGCACCATCGGCGGCGGCGGTGGCCCCGGCCCTGGTCAGCGTAATTCAGGCGACCTTTCCATCACCCTGAAGCCGCGCCCGGAACGCAAGGCGTCGGCGCAGGAGGTGGTCAATCGCCTGCGGCCTCTATTCTCCCAGGTTGCGGGCACCAACATCTCCCTTTCCCCCGTACAGGAAATCCGCATTGGCGGTCGCGCCGGCAACGCCTCAAACCAGCTTGCCCTCCTCTCCGACGATATGGACACGCTGCTTGCATGGCGAGGCCCCATTACCGAGAAGCTCGGCCAGTTGCCGGAACTGACCGACGTGAGCGTCGATGGCATGGAAAAAAGCCTGCAAACCACGCTGGCAGTCGACCGCGAACAGGCGACCCGGCTCGGTCTCACCCAGCGCGACATTGATTCCACGTTGAATGATTTTTTCGGTCAGAGCCTCGTGTCTACCATCTACAACCCGCTCAACCAGTATCGCGTGGTCATGGAAGCCGCGCCGCGCTACTGGCAAAGCCCCGAATCGCTGGCGGACATCGTGCTCGTCACGCGCGGCGGCGAGCGGGTGCCCCTCTCCGCCATCGCGCATTGGGAGCCGACCTTCGCGCCACTCGCCGTTTTTCACATCAGCCAGTTCGCCGGTCTCACCCTCAGCTACAACCTCGCTGCCGGCGTTTCCCTGGGCGACGCCACCATCGCCATCAACAACGCCCTCGCGGAAATCGGCGTTCCCGTCAACATCCATGTCACCTTTATGGGCACGGCGCAGGCTTTGCGGGAATCACTGGACAGCCAGGTCATCCTGATTGTTTCCGCCATCATCGCCGTCTATCTGGTGCTGGGCATCCTCTACGAGAGCCTGATTCACCCGATTACCATCCTCTCCACCCTGCCTTCCGCCGGTATCGGCGCGCTGCTCGCGCTCCTCGCCTGCAACACCGAGTTTTCCATCATCGCCCTGATTGGCGTCATTCTCCTGATCGGCATTGTCAAAAAGAACGCCATCATGATGGTGGACTTTGCTCTGCAAGCCGAACGCGGAGCAGGGTTGAGTCCGCGCGAGGCCATTTTCAAAGCCTGCCAATTGCGTTTTCGCCCCATCATGATGACCACGCTGGCGGCGATTTTTGGCGCCATTCCACTGGCGCTGGGTCAGGGCGATGGCGCGGAACTGCGTCAACCCCTTGGCATCGCCATCGTCGGCGGCCTGCTGCTTTCCCAATTGCTGACGCTCTACACCACGCCCGTCGTCTATCTCTACCTCGACCGCTTCCGTCTCTGGAGCAAGACATGGCGCGGCGAGCCGCTTCATCCCGAACCTGCCCTGCATGCCACGCTCTGAGCCTGTCCTGATTCCCCCACCATGAAATCGCGCCACATGTTCCATCGCCCCCTCCTTGCCGCCACGCTTTTCCTGCTTTCCGGCTGCGCGCTCGGCCCCGATTTTCTGCGCCCCAAAATCACGCCCCTGCCGGTCTACCACGAAGCGCCCGCCGACTGGAAATTCGCCGCGCAATCCCTGCAATCCAGCCCCGACCATCAACCCGCCCTCGCGCCGGACTGGTGGAAAATTTTTGATGATGCCGAACTCGACCAACTGGTTGAAACCGCCAACGCCGCCAATCAGGATATTGCCGCCGCCGCCGCCAGCTACCGGCAGGCCGTGGCCGCGCTGGGCGTCAATCGCGCCGGGTTGTTTCCCGGCGTGGACATCGGCCTTGCGCGTAACCGGGGCGCGCAGGATGGCGGCGCCATCAGCAGGAGCAATCGCCTCACCCTCGATATTGGCTGGGAAGTGGATCTCTGGGGGCGCATCCGGCGCGGCATCGAAGCCGGAGAAAACACCGCCGCCGCCAGCGCAGCCGATCTCGCCGCCATGCGCCTCAGCATACAGGCCGCGCTCGTGCAGGATTACCTGCAACTGCGCGTAAACGACATCCACCAGCGTCTGCTGGAAAGCACGCTGGAAGCCTGGCAACGCTCGCTCGACATCACCCGGAACCGCTATCAGGCGGGCGTCGTCAGTCAGGCCGACGTCGCCCAGGCGGAAACGCAATACGAAAGCACGCGCGCGCAACTCATCGATCTGGGTATTCAGCGCGCGCAACTGGAACATGCCCTTGCCCTGCTGCAAGGCAAAATTCCCGGCAGTGTTCAACTCGCCCCCCGCGATAAAGGCGACCAGGAAACGCCGAAACTGCCGGAAATTCCCCCCGCCCTGCCTTCCACCCTGCTGGAAAACCGTCCCGACATCATTGCCGCTGAACGTCATGTCGCCGCCGCCAATGCCGAAATCGGCGTCGCCCAGGCCGTGTTCTTTCCCGTGCTCAACCTCGGCGCGAGCGGCGGTTATCAGTCCGCCAGTTTCGCCAATCTCGTCAGCGCGCCGCATCGTTTCTGGTCGCTCGGCCCCGCCCTCGCCCTGACCCTGTTCGACGGGGGGAGGCGCTCCTCCAGAAAAGAGCAGGCGATCGCCGCCTACGACCAGCGCGTCGCCAATTACCGCCAGACCGTGCTGACGGCCTTTCAGGAAGTCGAAGACAGCCTCGCCGCCCTCTCCATTCTCGCCGCCGAACAGGCGGTACAGGCGCGCGCCGCGCGCGCCGCCAGCGAATTCCAGACCCTGACCCGCAATCAGTATCTGGCGGGAACCGTCAGCTACTTAAACGTCGCCACCGCCCAGACCGCCGCCCTCTCCGCCGAACGCGCCAGCCTGGAACTCCTGAACCGCCAGTTGCAAACCGCCGTCACGCTGGTCAAGGCGTTGGGCGGCGGTGGCTGGCGACATCATGGGCGACCGCCGGAATCCTGAACCCGCACCATAGACAATCCATTACGCGCTCAGGCATTCCGTTACCGGGTTTACAGATCGTTTCCTGAGGCGATTGCAGAATCTGCCCGCACCAAAGAAGTGCGGGCAAAGGCCATTGTGGTGCAAACAGGGACTTTTTCGTGCGTTTTTTGCGCGTGCCCATCGGGGGTTTTCACCGTAGCATCAGACTTGTCGCGGGATGCCTCTGTGCTTTTCGATGTGGGTATGTTTTTTGCCTGATGTCATGGTCAGGCTTGCCAACCCCAACGGAAAGGATACGCATCATGGAACCCATCGAGAACCAATCGCTTGTCACGCCAAACAAGGTGAAAACAAACGCATCAGGCGCAGGCGAAAGTGAATTGATCGCGCCGGATACACAGGCGCGGCGAAAATTCCTGCAAAAGGTCGGGCTGGCAACCATTGCCGCGCCGACCATTGCCGGGGCGCTGGCCGGATGTTCCAAATCTGAAGCGCCTGCCCCGGGCGCGCCAGCAGTCAATACACAGAAGAAAACCGCCATCAGGTGGCGTCTGCAAACCTATGCGGGCGCGGCGCTGGGCGAGCATGTCATCAAACCGGCGATTGACGCATTCAACAAGGCGGCAAATGGCGAAATGACGATTGAACTGTTTTATGCCGACCAACTGGTGCCGACCGGAGAATTGTTCAAGGCGCTGCAAAACGGCACGATAGATGCGGTGCAAAGCGATGATGACTCGATTGCCTCGCCTGCGGATGTGGCGGTATTCGGCGGCTATTTCCCGTTTGCGACCCGCTACAGTCTGGATGTGCCAACGCTTTTTTCGCAATTCGGGCTGGATAAAATCTGGGCGGAATCCTATGCTGCGGTCGAGGGCGTCACCTGGTTGAGCGCCGGAGCATGGGATCCTTGCCATTTCGCCACCAAAACGCCCATTAACCGTCTGGACGATCTGAAAGGCAAGAAAGTCTTTACCTTTCCGACGGCCGGACGGTTTTTGTCGCGCTTTGGCGTGGTGCCCGTCACCTTGCCGTGGGAAGACATTGAAATGGCGCTGCGGACTGGCGAACTCGATGGCGTGGCGTGGTCGGGCATTACCGAGGATTACACGGTCGGCTGGGCGGATGGCACCGATTATTTCCTGACCAACAATATTTCCGGTGCGTGGATTGGCTCGTTCTTCGCCAACACCAAAGCCTGGGAAGCGGTGCCGGAACATCTCAAGACCCTGTTCCGTCTTTCCATGGATAGCTCGCATTATTACCGCCAGTATTGGTATTGGGGCGGTGAGGCGAAACTCAGGACAGAGGGCACGAAACTGAAACTGACCTCCATTCCCGATAACGAATGGGCCACCGTGGAAACGGAAGCGGTGAAGTTCTGGGATGAAATCGCCCAGACTTCGGCGCGCGCGGCAAAAGTCGTGCAGATTTTCCGGGATTACAACGCGATGATGCAAAAAGCAGGGCGTCCCTACCGGTAAGCCGCAAAGCGCCGCGACAGGATTCGGGTTTGCCAACATCTGACGGAGCAAAATGATGAACAGCTTATGGACATTCGCAGGGAAATACGTACGCGTTATCAGCGCGGTGAATTACAGGATTGGCAGCATGGCAATGTATTTATTGCTGCTCATGCTGGCGATTCTGACGTATTCGGTGGTGAGTAACAATGTCTTTGGCTCGCCAGCGGTCTGGGTCATGGAAATGGCGCAATTCACCATGGCGGCCTATTACCTTCTGGGCGCGGGCTACAGCCTGCAACAGGGCGCGCATGTGCGCATGGATTTTCTCTATGAGCGCTGGAGTCCGAAACATCGGGCGATGGTGGACGCGATGAGCATTTTTTTCGTGATTTTTTATTTGATTATCCTGGTGTTCGGTGGCGTGCAAAGTTCTTCCTACGCGCTGGAATACGGACAACGCAACCATTCGGTCTGGGGGCCGTACATGGCGCCGATCAAAATCATCATGACGACCGGAATGCTGTTGATGCTCCTGCAGGCGATTGCGGAATTCTGCAAGGACATGGCGACCATCCGGGGCGTGACTCTGGAAGCCCTGCCTGCCGCCCAGGCCAGAATTTCACCAGAGACGCCCTGCGCGCAACCTTCTTTCATGACGCCAGCGCCAAATCAGATGGCCGGATAGCCGCTCCTGTCGTTTTGGTGGGGATGTATCCCGACGCCCAATGAATGGACCTCGGTTTTTACGGGAACAGCATGGACTACTCAATCGTTATTCTTCTGATGTTCTCGTCGTTGATGCTTCTGATGCTGACCGGGCAACGTGTATTTGGCATCATGGGATTTGTGGGGGTGGCCTGCGCTCTGGCGCTGTGGGGGCAGGGTGGCTCGGAAATGGGATTTAACGCCGCCATCAAACTCTTCAACTGGTATCCGATGCTGACCCTGCCGATGTTCATTTTCATGGGATACATGCTGTCGGAATCGGGAATCGCCAACGACCTGTATCACATGCTGCATGTCTGGATGGGGGGGCTGCGCGGTGGTCTGGCGATTGGCACCATGTTCCTGATGGTGATGGTTTCCTGTCTGAATGGCCTGAGTGTGGCGGGTATGGCGATCGGATGCAGCGTGGCCCTGCCGGAACTGGTCAAGCGCAATTACGACAAACGCATGATTAGCGGCATTATCCAGTCGGGTAGCTCGCTGGGCATTCTGACGCCGCCCAGCGTTGTCCTCGTGCTGTATGGCATCATTGCCCGCCAGCCCATCGGCCCGTTGTGGCTGGCGGGCATCGGGCCGGGGCTGTTGCTGGCGGGCATGTTCCTGATTTACATCGTCGTGCGTTGTCACCTGCAACCCGAACTCGGCCCGGCCCTGCCTCCCGAAGAGCGGCAACATACCCGGGCGGAAAAAATCCGCGTGCTGGGCGCGGGCATTTTGCCGCTCATGATGATGGCGCTGGTGATCGGCTCCTTTTTTCTCGGTTACGCCAGTCTGGTTGAAAGCTCGGCGATTGGCGCCTTGTCATCGCTCCTTGTGGCGTTTTTCAAGAGACGCCTGAGTCGGGAAGTCATGCGCCGCACCCTGCAACGCTCACTCAACGCCAGCGCCATGTTCATGTGGATCATGATGGCGGCGCTGGCGTTTGCGTCGGTCTTTGACGGTCTGGGCGCTGTCCGGGCGATTGAGCAGATTTTTCTTGAAGAATGGGGGCTTGCGCCGTGGCAGGTGCTTTCCCTGATGCTGATATCGTTCATGCTGCTGGGTATTTTTCTCGATGACACGGCAATGCTGGTCATTGTCGCCCCGCTGTATATTCCCATGATTGTCAAGCTCGGCTACAGCCCGATCTGGTTTGGCGTGCTTTACACCATCACCTGCCAGATTGCCTACCTCACGCCGCCCTTTGGCTACAACCTTTTCCTGATGCGCGCCATGTCGCCGCCGCAATTTACCATCCGCGACATTTACGCATCCATCATTCCATTTGTGCTCATGATGATCCTGGCGATGCTGCTGGTCATCTGTTTTCCGCAAATTGCCCTCTGGCTACCTGAACATTTCATGGTCACCTCATGAGTTACCCTTCCCGCTGGTCGCTGGCTGTCGGCCCCCATCGTTATGGCTTTACCACCTTGCGCGAGCTGATGGCCAAGGCCACGCCGCTACGCTCCGGCGATGTACTGGCGGGGCTGGCTGCGGCAAGCGCCGAAGAGCGCATTGCCGCGCAGCAATGCCTCGCCTCGGTGCCATTGGCGCAATTTCTCGAAGACGTTCTCATCCCTTACGAACAGGATGTCGTCACGCGCCTCATCATTGATACGCACGATAAAGCCGCTTTCGCGCCCGTCGCCGGACTCACTGTCGGCGAATTCCGCGACTGGCTGTTGCGTTACGAAACAGACAGCGCCGTTCTGGAAGCGCTTGCCCCCGGCCTCACGCCGGAAATGGTCGCCGCTGTCGCCAAATTGATGAGTAATCAGGATTTGATCCTCGTCGCCTCCAAATGCCGTGTTGTTACCGCATTTCGTGACACCATCGGGCTGCCCGGACGCCTCTCCGTGCGTCTCCAGCCCAACCACCCGGCGGATGACATTCACGGCATTGCCGCCGCCATGCTTGATGGCCTGCTCTATGGTTGCGGCGACGCGGTCATCGGCATCAACCCCGCCACGGACAGCGTGCCTGCCATGGAAACCCTGTTGCGCCTGATGGATGACCTCATCCATCGGCATGACATTCCGACCCAATCCTGCGTACTGGCCCATGTCACAACCGCCATCGAAGTCATGGAACGCGGCGCGCCGGTTGATCTGGTCTTTCAGTCCATTGCCGGTACTGAAAAAGCGAACGCCAGTTTCGGCGTCACGCTCCCGATCCTTGCCGAAGCGCGTGAAGCCGCGCTGGCCCTGAAACGCGGCACGGTGGGCAATAATGTCATGTACTTTGAAACCGGCCAGGGTTCCGCGCTTTCCGCCAATGCGCACCACGGCATTGACATGCAAACCTGCGAGGCGCGCGCCTACGCGCTTGCCCGCCAGTTCGCACCCCTGCTGGTCAACACCGTCGTGGGCTTCATCGGCCCGGAATACCTCTACGACGGCAAACAAATCATCCGCGCCGGACTTGAAGACCACTGCTGCGGCAAACTGCTGGGGCTGCCCATGGGCTGCGACATCTGCTACACCAACCATGCCGAAGCCGACCAGAACGACATGGACAATCTTCTGACCCTGCTCGGCGTTGCCGGTTGCACCTACATCATGGGCGTTCCCGGTGCGGATGACATTGCGCTGGGCTATCAATCCACCTCGTTCCATGACAGCCATTACCTCCGTCAGGCGCTCGGCCTGAAACCCGCGCCCGAATTCGCGGCCTGGCTGGAAAAAATGCACATTTTTGCGGAAGGGCAACGTTTGGCGGATCCCACCGCCCATCATGCGCTGCTTGCCGCGTTGTAACCGCCATCGCCATGTCATCCATTCCCGAATCCGCCGCTTCCGCCCATCCGGCCAACCCGACCCGCGACCCCTGGAGCGCCCTGCAACACCTGACGTCCGCCCGTATTGCGCTGGGGCGTACGGGCGGCAGCCTCCGCACCCGCAGCGTGCTGGATTTCCGCCTTGCCCATGCCCGCGCCCGCGATGCCGTACACGCCCCTTTCGCACTGGACGAGATGGAACGCCAGTTCAGCGCGCATCAAATCGCCACGGAGCGCCTCGCCACCGCCATCAACGACCGTCCGACCTACCTGATGCGCCCCGACCTGGGACGTCAGCTTGACCCGGCATCCAGAGCGATCCTGCGCCGTATTCTGGCCGATTACGGGCAGCGCGACCTTGCCATTCTTGTCTCTGACGGTCATTCCGCGCAAGCCACGCTGCGTCATGCCGCCGAAACCGTTGCCCGTCTTGCGCACTATCTGGACACCGCCGGATGGACAAGGTATCCGGTTTTGCTCATCCCCTTTGCGCGGGTAAAACTGCAAGACGAAATCGGCGCGTTGCTCCATGTGCGTCACACCTTGATCTTTCTGGGCGAGCGACCCGGACTGAGCGCCCCCGACAGTTTGGGCGCTTATTTCACGCATAACCCCAATCCCGCCTGCACCGACGCCGACCGCAACTGCGTCTCCAACATCCGCCCCGAAGGTCTGCCCATTGCCGCCGCCGCACAAAAACTCGCCCAACTGCTTCTGGAGTCCGCCCGCCTGGGCGTAAGCGGCGTCAACCTCAAAGACCAACTGCAAACCCTGCCTGCGGAATCCCGTCTCGTTGAATTCAGCAAGGCCAAAACCCGGCGCGTGGAAATCGACCGGTAAGGGAACAATACGCTTGCCAGGGCATCACCACTGCATCCAGCGGGTTCGTGAGCGCCTGTAAGTCGTGCAGGATTACCTCTCGGAAATCAGCGCAAAACGCGCCATAATGTTCGCCCTGTCTTTCATGTTTCTCCGGTACCTTTCCCATGCGCTACAAAATTGTTCCCGTCACCCCTCTCGAACAGAACTGCACCGTATTGTGGTGCGAAGTCACCCGTCAGGCCGCCGTGCTTGACCCCGGCGGCGATGTGGAGCGCATTCTGGCGGCGTTGGCGGCAGAGCGCCTGAATCTGGCGCTCATTCTGATTACGCACGGGCATTTCGACCATGCCGGCGCAGCGGCGGAACTGGCGCGGCGCTTCCCTGCGCCCATTGCCGGGCCGCAGGAAGCGGATCGTTTCTGGATCGACGGCATCCCCGAACAGGGGCGCGCGTTCGGTCTCGCCGGAGAATCCTTCACGCCCGACCGCTGGCTGCACGATGGCGATACGGTCACTTTCGGCGAAATAACGCTGGAAGTGCTGCATTGCCCCGGCCATACGCCGGGACACGTGGTGTTTTATCACCGCCCCGGCGCGTTGCTGCTCGTGGGCGACGTGCTGTTTCAGGGGGCCATCGGGCGCACCGATTTTCCTCAGGGTAATCACGCTGACCTCATCGCCTCCATCCGGCAGAAGCTCTTTCCCCTGGGCGACGACATTCACTTTATTCCCGGTCACGGCCCCATGTCGACCCTGGGCGACGAGCGCCAGTGGAATCCCTTTGTCGGGGACGGCAGATAACGGGAAAACGCATTCCCTGATAAGATACGCCCCCTGATTTCTTTAGGCAGCAGCATGAAAACGACTTTCCTCAGCTTTGAACAACCGATTGCCGAACTGGAAAAAAAGATCGAAGCCCTGCGCTTCGGTCAGGAAGATTCAGCGGTCGATATTTCCGAGGAAATTGACCGTCTGTCCGAAAAAAGCCAGGAATTGACCAGGGCCATTTACGCCAGACTCACGCCCTGGCAGATCGCCCAGGTCGCCCGCCACCCGCAGCGCCCCTACACCCTCGATTACATTGAACACATTTTCACGGATTTCGTGGAACTGCACGGCGACCGCGCGTATGCCGACGATAAATCCATCGTCGGCGGCATGGCGCGTTTCAACGATCAGCCCTGCGTGGTCATCGGCCACCAGAAAGGTCGCGACACCAGGGACAGGACTTTCCGCAATTTCGGCATGCCCAAACCGGAAGGCTATCGCAAGGCATTGCGCCTCATGCGTCTGGCGGAAAAATTCCGCATTCCCGTCTTCACTTTCGTTGACACCCCCGGCGCGTATCCCGGCATTGGCGCCGAAGAGCGCGGCCAATCGGAAGCTATCGGCCGCAATCTTTACGAAATGGCGATCCTGAAAACGCCCATCATCGTCACCATCATCGGCGAAGGCGGTTCCGGCGGCGCGCTGGCCATCGCGGTGGGCGATGCGGTGCTGATGCTGCAAAATTCCACCTATTCGGTCATCTCTCCCGAAGGCTGCGCCTCCATTCTCTGGAAAAGCGCCGAAAAAGCCGCCGAAGCCGCCGAAATCATGGGCATCACCGCACAACGCCTGAAATCCTTAGGACTGATCGACAAAATCGTGCACGAACCCTGCGGCGGTGCGCACCGCGATTACTTCGCCATGGCCATCGCCCTCAAGAAGGCTTTGCATGACAGCCTGAAAACCCTCTCGGCACTCGCCACTGACGAGCTTCTGGACGCCCGCTTCGAGCGCCTCATGGCCTATGGTCGCTTCAAGGAAGAATCCTCGCGTTAACCCTTGTGCGCCGCTCATGGCGCAGGCTGCCGCCCTGCTTGATGAGCATCTCCCCAAAGACGCCACGCTTTGGGCAGGGCTTTCCGGCGGGCGCGATTCCGTTGTACTCCTGCATGTGTGCAAAACCCTGCTGCCTCCCGGCAAGCTGCGCGCCGTGCACGTGCATCACGGCCTTTCTCCGCATGCAGACGAATGGGCGGCGTTTTGCGAAAAACTCTGCCGCGACTGGAACATTCCCTTCACCCTGAAAAAAGTCGACGTCGCCCGCCATGACGGGCAAGGACTGGAAGCCGCCGCCCGCCGCGCGCGCTACCAGGCTTTTCGGGAAAGCGGCGCCAGCCATCTGGCGCTGGCGCACCACCAAAACGACCAGGCGGAAACCCTGCTGTTCAACCTCTGCCGGGGCGCAGGCGTCATCGGCGCAGCCGCCATGCCGTACTTACGCAAAACCGGCGATCTCGCCCTGCTGCGCCCCCTGCTTGATGTCAGCGCAAACGCCATTGCCGCCTATGCCGCAGCAAAACAACTGCGCTGGGTGGAAGACGAAAGCAATGCCGATGCACGCTACCGCCGCAACTTCCTGCGCCACCAGATCCTGCCTGAACTGGCAAGCCGCTTCCCCGCCGCAGAAACCACCCTCGCCCGCGCCGCCGGACATTTCGCGGAGGCGCAGGAATTGCTTGACGCACTCGCCGCAGAAGACGATGCCCGCATTGCCGCACAACTCACCTTGCTGCTTGCGCTCTCCCCCGCCCGGCAAGCCAACTGGCTGCGCTACTGGCTGCGACAACAGGGCTGGCAGGTCCCGGAAAGCGCCGTCCTGCACGAAGCCCTGCGCCAACTGGCGATGCTGGCGCACAAGCCTGACAGCCACTTTGAACTGAAACTCCCGCAAGGCGAACTGCACCTCTGGCAGGACCGCCTGTACTGCGTCCCCCCTCTTGCCGCACCACCTGCCGGACGCGAATGGGACGGCAACGCCCCCTGCGCGTGGGCAAGCGGCTGGCTCACCCTGGAACCCTGCCGGGGCGCAGGATTATCCGCCGCGCTCGTCGCCGGAAAAACCTTCACCATCCGTCCCCGTCAGGGCGGCGAACACATCATTCCCCAGACGAACCGCCCCCGCCGCACCCTGAAAAACCTGCTGCAGGAAAACCACATCCCACCGTGGGAACGCGAACGCCTGCCGCTCCTCTATGTGGATGACGAACTTGTCGCTGTTCCTGACATCGCCATTGCCGCCGGCTGGCAATGCAAGGCCGGACAATCGGGGCTGCGGGTTGGGTATCAAAGAACAGAAGACAGATCGTGTTTGACGCTTTGCCAGCACACATGACAAAATGCACTTCACCTATGCAGCTACACAAAAGTCCTATGTTTTCCAGCCCTTCGCCAAACTCACCGACCAGTGAAACATGCCGTGCAACCGGCGCGTCAGATTGTATTGGGTAGGGCGCGTTCTCCGAACGCGCCGCAAGCGGGAAAAGTTGTCCTGAGACGGCGCTTTTTACGTTGTCATGGGGCGTACCCAAAAATCCAACAACGATGGAGTTTCACATGAGCCTGAAAGTTATTGTGCTGATTATTTGCATTGGAGTTGTAATCTGGTTTGTCACTATCGGTCGCGTGCAGATTACAGAAGAAAATGTCCGGGCGTTGTACGAACAATCCGAGGCTGCGTTCGAGCGCGCTGACGGAAAAGCATATTGCGACCTGTTTAGCGACGATATGAGCGGGAAATTCACAAGCAGAGCACCTTCAGCGCCAATATCAAATACCACAGATACCATCAACAAGAGATTTGTCTGTGCCTCGGTTGCCCGCTTCTATAGTAGTCAAGAAGAAATGGCGAGAAAGGCAGGAAGACTGATTAACGTAAAGCGTAGCTATGAGACTAAATCAATATCTATCTCGCCAGACAAAAAGAGTGCGACCGCTGAAGTACAAACAGATATACGGTGGGTGGCCGATATTGGCGAAATAATGATACTGAAAATTCATCAGAATGACCAAATCGAGATTAAATCCGGCAAGATAAAATTCTCCAAAAGAGAAGCGGTAGGAACATACAGCGCAGGAGAAGCAGGTAACCCAGCTTACCGATAAAACGACGTAACCCGAAGGTTCATCAATTTCATTGAAATAAAGCCAAGAGGAGATTTGGTATGAACGCAATAGAAATTGTCTTTGCAATTATTGGTGTCATGATTACCTTTATTGGTTTTGGATTCGCAAACAAACTGGAATCAAAATTCTTGCGTTTTCTGGTTAAAACCATTGCGCTGGTTGCGGGTTTTCTCTTGACGAGTGCACTTCAATTCTATCTGTACAAAGAGGGGGCTGGCGAATCAATGCACTATTTCTTATACATGATGATTGGCTACTGGCTGTTTTTTGGTGGTGGGATATTTGGGGGCAAAAAAATAGAATAGCGAGCCAGTGTAGCTGTTCAGTGCCGCGCTCAACGCATAAGTGCATAGAGGCGATGCTACCGACATGCGTTAAGAAAGGTAGGGGATCATATCAAGGGGGCACAAGCCCTTCAGGTTTTTTCGTGGCCAGAGGTTGATGAGGGTCGTAGGGGTTTGCAGAGCGGTTTCAGGGATGCGAGCGAAGTCTGTGCCCTTGGGGAAGAAACGCCTGAGCAGGCCATTGTGGTGCTCGTTGGCGCCTCTCTGCCACGAAGCATAAGGATCGGCAAAATAGAAGGCGCAGTCCAGGTGTTGGGCAATGCGGGCATGTTCCGGGAACTCGCGTCCATTATCCGCCGTGATCGTCTTGACCGGATGGCGCTTCCGATAAGGAGCAAGCAAGTCCATCAGGGCGTCGCTGACCGTAGCGGCACGGCGATCCGGCACGAAGCGGGTCAGATACAAGCGACTTTTGCGCTCCAGCGCCGTGACGACCGCTGTCTGTTTGCCTCTACTGACAACGGTATCGACTTCCCAATCCCCGATCCGACTTCTGTTTGAGGCTTCCGGCGGACGCTCATGGAGACTGACCCGTCCGATGATCTGCCCCCGGCGATTTTCACCGGGCAGCCGTCGATGGCGGCGACGGCGCTTGCCACGCGGAAGGAATCGCCAGCGTTTCCCACCCGCCCGCGCGTCTTCCCGCAACCGCAGATAGCTCCATTCATGGCTGACCGTCT
>JAISRR010000113.1 GCA_031273565.1 Zoogloeaceae bacterium
CGTTATGGTGGTTGGTTGCTGCCTTCATCATGCCAGAAATGGCCGCCCACTTCTTCTTTTTTTGCGCTGCTCCCTCAGCTACATCTCGTGAGATGGGGGCGTTTTGCAAGAGGCTCTGATGTAACGGAAAGACTTAACCCGATAACGACCAGGCTTCTCCGTCAATTCCGGAATATGACAGGCGTCGCCAATGCCACGTCCACACGATATCCCATGCGCGCATAACTTTTCTTCGATTCAGTAGGAATTACCGCCGAAGTCGCCCTGCGCCAGATTTTCAAAACGGGTGTATTCACCCAGAAAAGCCAATCGCACAATACCGGTGGGGCCATTGCGCTGCTTGCCGATGATGACTTCGGCAATGCCTTTATCCTGGGTTTCCGGTTTGTAGTATTCGTCCCGGTAGAGCATGATAATAACATCAGCGTCCTGCTCGATGGCGCCGGATTCGCGCAGGTCGGACATCAGCGGGCGTTTGTCGGTGCGCTCTTCCACTTTCCGGGACAGTTGTGAGAGGGCGATGATGGGCACCTGCAATTCCTTTGCCAACGCCTTGATGGAACGGGAAATTTCCGAGACTTCCGTCGCGCGGTTTTCGTTTTGCCGCGCCGAACTCATGAGCTGGATGTAGTCAATGACGATTAAGCCCAGCTTGCCGCACTGGCGGTGCAGGCGGCGGGCGCGGGCGCGCAGTTCAATCGGATTCAGGCCGCCGGTTTCGTCGATGTACAGCGGCGCTTCGTGCAGCTTGCCGAGCGAAACCGTAACCTTGCCCCATTCCTCGTCATTGAGGCGACCTGTACGCAGGCGTTGGGAATCCAGTCGTCCGCAGGAGGCGAGCATCCGCATCGCCAGTTGCGTACCGCCCATTTCCATGGAAAACACGCCCACCGGCAAACCGCTGTGCAGGGCTACATTTTCGGCGATGTTCAAGGCAAAGGCCGTTTTCCCCATCGAGGGACGCCCCGCCACAACAATCAGGTCGCCCGGCTGCAAGCCCGATGTTCTCTGATCGAGATCGATAAAACCGGTCGGCACGCCGGTGATGTCATCGGGATTATCGCGGTCGCACAAATCCTGTAACCGCCCGATGACCTGATCGAGCAGGGGATTGATGTGGATAAAGCCTTCGCTGGTGCGCGCGCCTTTCTCGGCGATTTCAAAAATCTTCGATTCGGCTTCGTCCAGCATCTCCTTGGCGTCACGCCCCATCGGATTCAGGGCATGACCGGCGATTTCGTCGGTCACCGCAATCAGTTGGCGCAGGATCGCCCGCTCGCGCACGATTTCGGCGTAACGGAGGATATTGGCCGCCGAAGGCGTATTGCTGGCAAGTTCGCCCAGGTAAGCCAGACCGCCCGTGTGTTCGCTCTCGCCCGCCGTATCCAGCGCCTCGGCCACCGTCACCACATCGACAGGCTTGCCGCGATTCAGCAGGCTACTGATCTGGCGAAAGATGCGCCGATGTTCGTCGCGGTAAAAATCCGAATCGGCGATGCGGTCGCCGATTCTGTCCCAGGCCGCGTTATCCAGCAACAGGCCGCCGAGCACGGATTGTTCGGCCTCGATGGAATGCGGCGGCAGGCGCAACTGGGCAATGGCGGGATCGACGCTGGCATTGTTGTCAGCACCGAATTTTTTGAAGGGTTTATTTTCAGACATGGGGGCAGGAGTGTACTCGTTTCGGGACGCTCATTTTCCAAAAATCTTGCCCAGAGAACTTCCTACGCCCTTCGCTACATTGCTGCCGACGTTACCGACGCCCTTGACCAATCCTTCCAGACTGATACCGAGAGAAGCCGCCAGCGAAGCGCTCAGATTGGTCATGAAGTTTTCATTGAGGGAAAACGACGGGTCGTTGATGTTGCCCGCCAGCACGAACTTGATGCTGATCTGGTCTTTATTGTTTTTCAGTAACGCCACCACGAGATTGCGCGGCACGCCCATGAACATGTTGCTGCCGCTGCCCAGTTCCAGATGGTTCAGGGTCAGCGTCCCAGGCCCGTTCAAGCGACCTTTATTCACGACGCTATGCAAGTCCAGATCCAGACTGCCCCGGCGCACGCTGGTATCCGCCGCTTTGATCAGATAGGCTTGCAGCACGGTGAGGTCAACGCCGCGCAAACGGGTTTCGAGGTCGGATTCCTTGCTCGCCAGTTCGATTTTACCGGCAATATTGATCTTGCCATCCTGATGCGCGCCCTTGATGACGCCTTCCACGCGCAAGGCGCTCTCGCCGCTCAAATCGGGCAAGTGCAAGTTGTCCAGGCTGACGTTCAACTGTTCCAGGCGGATTTTCAACGCCGGTTTGCGTACTGTCGCATCAAAAAACTCCACGGCGCTGTTGACCAGTTCGATGTGACCGATGCTGATTGCAGCGCCAGCGTCTGAATCTTCTTCAGACGAGGCGGGCGCGGCGGTTTCCGTCAGGGAAGGCACCACGCGTAAACGCCCGTCACGGCTACGCAGCATGGAAAGATAAGCGCCTTCGATACGAATGCTTTTCAGCACCACTCTGGCGCTCAACAAATCAATCAGTGAAGGCACGACCACGATGCGCTCGGCGCGTAGCAAATCTTCCACAGGCCAGTCGCCCCCCTTGTTCCCCATCTTTTCTGCAGGCAGACGAATCCCGATGATTTCTACGCCTGTCAGTCCCACATTCAATTCCTGCACCTCGCCTTTCGGCCCCAGCGCGGCGGCAATTTCATTTTTGAGTACACGCACGGCGATCTGGAAGACAACGACCAGCACCAACAGGATAACGACCAGACTGATGCACAGTATGCGCGGCCAGCGGCGACGGACAGAAGTAGACATGAGGATTCCTTTGGTGGAATGTATGCAGGTTATTCAGTGACCCTGATCGCGTTGCTGCAATTTTTTATGCAGTTCATCGAGTTGCAGATTCACGCCCAGTTCATCCTGCAACAGCGTCAACAGGGGCAACAGATGTTCATACAATTGCTCCAATTGCTGCAACACGGCTTCGGGACGACGAGCGCGCAGCAATTTCAGGGCTTGCTCGATATTCAGGGGCGAAACGGTCGCGGCAGGGTCTATGATGCCGTATTTCGTACCGTTGCCGCCTGCGGCGACAACGCTTTCCATGCGTTCGTAAGCCAGGTCAATCAAGGTGCCCGCCGCTGTCACCTTGTCACCCGGTACGCTGGCGATGCCGATGCTCATGGTCAGATTCAGGCGTTTTCCGCCGGAAACAATCACGGCGTCCGCCACCGCGCGGCGCAGACGGTCGGCGAAAACCACGCAGGATTCCGGCGAGGTGTCCGGCGACACGATGGCGAAACACCCCGGTAAAAAATGCCCCAGACTATCTTCCCTACGCACCTTGCTGGCGACCTGCTGCGCAAAGCGCAAGCTGATTTCTGACGCCTTGTGCTCCCCCAACTGCTCGACCATCTCGGAATACCTGTCGAAGCCGATAATGATCAGGCTGACCGTCGTGTTGCGCCGGAAGGCGTGCGAGAGCGCCTGCGCGGTCTGCAACTCAATGTAGCGACGGGTAAACAGGCCGCTGTTGGGGTCTTGAGTCTGCGTGGTGCGCGCCTCTTCCAGGCTCTGCCAGGTATCGACGAACTGCAACAGGTTGCCCAGTCGGGTTTTCAACTCCGCCGCGCTGACGCCCTTGTTGATGAAATCGGAAACGCCCATGCGCTCCGCTCTTTCCATGACATCTGTGTCATCGTCGCCGGAAATCAGCACAAAGGGAATTTCCCGCAAACGCTTCAGCTTGCAGCTACGCACCCGTTCCAGAAGACCGAAGCCATCCAGCACCGGCATCTGCAAATCCGAAATCACGGCCTCTATGCTGTGATCCAGCACCAGTGACTGCCAGGCCGATTCGCCATTTTCTTCCTCCCGGATTTCGTAAACCCCGGCCAAATGTCGGCTCAACGAGGTGCGAACCATGCGTGAATCATCGACAATCAGGATGCGGCGCAAGTCGGTCACTGTTTAATTCTCCTTCCAAAACAAGGAAATCGTTTACAAAATCAGGAGTTTCGCCTAGATTCGGGCTATGCTCAAACATCACAAAACCATCATTTTCGCTCTTTTTGCCGCTGTCGTAGCAACAGGAATGACATTTTCTTCATCCGCGCTCGCCGAAACAAACGCGGACGCGCAACCCGATGAAAAGAAATCTTTTATTGAACGTTACTCCAATGCTGCCCATGATGTCATTCTGAAAGGTCTGGAATTCATCGGCATCCGCTATCGCATGGGCGGCACCTCGCCGGACGCGGGGCTGGATTGCAGCAGCTACGTGCAACTGGTTTACCGCGAAGCCGCCGATCTTGTCCTGCCGCGCACCGCCCGTGAACAGGCCGGCATGGGCAAAGCTGTCGGCAAGGCGGAGCCACTGAAGCCGGGCGATCTCGTGTTCTTCAACACCATGCGCCGCGCCTTCTCGCATGTCGGCATTTATCTGGGTGACAATTATTTCCTGCACGCCCCGAGCGTCGGTGGCGCCGTGCGTGTGGAAAGCATGCAAAACAGTTATTGGGTTCAACGTTACAACGGCGCCCGTCGCCTGATCGATGCCAGCGCCGACACCAGTACCGACACAAAACCCGATTAATCCACGCTCGCCATTCGGCGCAGTCCGTCATCGCCGACCATCATGATTCCCTGGCTGGAAGGAAACGCCCCCTTCCCTCCTCTTTCTCAGGCATTACGCGACCCGAACGGGCTGCTGGCGGCGGGGGATGATTTGTCGCTGCCGCGTTTGCTGCAAGCCTACCGACAGGGAATTTTTCCCTGGTTTTCGCCGGGTGAGCCGGTGTTGTGGTGGAGTCCCGATCCGCGCATGGTGTTATTCCCCGCCGAGTTTCGCCTGCACCGCTCGTTGTACAGGACGCTGCATGCCGACGCTTACGAAGTGCGTCTGGATACGGCCTTTCCGCAAGTCATCAATGCCTGCGCCCGGACGCCCCGGCAAGGACAGGACGGTACCTGGATCACCGACGGGATTAAGGCCGCTTATTCTGCCCTGCACACAGCGGGCTGGGCGCATTCGGTAGAAACCTGGATGAACGGCAAGCTGGTCGGTGGACTGTATGGCGTTGCCATCGGGCGCATGTTTTACGGCGAATCCATGTTCGCGCACCATCGTGATGCTTCCAAAATCGCTTTCGCCCATCTGGTGCGTTTTTTGTGCGAACATGGATTCGGTCTCATCGACTGTCAGATGAAAACCGCGCACCTGGCTTCTCTGGGCGCACGCGAGATCCCGCGCGCGGAATTCATCGAACGTCTGGAACATCTGACAGTGGGCGCAAGACCCGCGCTCTGGCCTGCCGATGCCGCCACCCGACCCTGGGAGAAGCCGCAATGAGCTTACCCGACGATTCCCGTCTGCCTTTTTCCCTGTTGCAGTTTTACAGCACCGCGCCCTATGTGTGCAGCTATCTGCCCGACCGCATGGCGCGTTCGCAGGTCGCCACGCCCGCACATCTCATCGACACCGCCATTTACAGCCAGTTGATTCACTCAGGCTTCCGCCGCAGCGGGCCGTTTATCTATCGTCCCCGCTGTGATGCCTGCCATGCCTGCATGCCGGTGCGTCTACCCGTCGACCGTCTGGAACTTTCGCGCAGCCAGCGTCGCGCGCAACAGCGCCACGCCAATCTGGAAGCGCGCGAACGTCCGCTGCTCTACGACGACGCGCATTACCGTCTCTATGCCCGCTATCAGGCCAGACGCCACCCCGGTGGCGGTATGGACGAAGACAGCGACGAGCAGTACAGCCAATTTCTGCTCGCCAGCCCGATGGAAACCCGCCTGATGGAATTCACGGAAAACGGCGTCCTCTGCATGGTCAGCATCATCGACGTGCTGGATGACGGCCTTTCTTCGGTCTACACCTTCTTCGACCCGGACGTGCCGGGCGCTTCCTACGGCACCTACAACATCCTCTGGCAAGCCGCGCTCTGCCAGCGTTTGAACCTGCCCTATCTCTATCTCGGCTACTGGATACGGGAAACCCGCAAGATGACCTACAAGGCAAGCTTCCGTCCACTTCAAGGGTATATCGACCAGATCTGGCGCGATCTTTCGGTAGATAAAACACGGGCATAAAAAACGGCGCGTGCCGGATATGCCGGAACGCGCCGTTTTGCGTGCGGATGTCTGCGCTTACAACCCGACCTGACTGATGACCATTTCCTTCAGCTTGTCGGAAACAATGAAACTCGCTTCGGTTTCGGCGCGGATTTCTTCCACGCTGACGCCGGGCGCGTATTCTTCCAGCACCAGCTTGCCATCATGGAAGCGGAACAGCGCCTTTTCGGTGACAAGGGTCGATACGCGGCCTTTCGCGGTAAGCGGCAGGTTGCATTTCTTGAGGATTTTCTTCTCG
This sequence comes from Zoogloeaceae bacterium, assembly GCA_031273565.1. Lineage (GTDB taxonomy): Bacteria > Pseudomonadota > Gammaproteobacteria > Burkholderiales > Rhodocyclaceae > Azovibrio. The sequence continues at coordinate 6,380 of JAISRR010000113.1, forward strand.
CCCTTGGCGGTATGCTCCATCGCCACGATGACGTTTTTCGCGCCGACGGCCAGATCCATCGCGCCGCCCATGCCGGG